>SLST01000216.1 GCA_007130265.1 Spirochaetales bacterium | reverse complement strand
TGCGGTCGAGGTTGGGCGTCTTGACGTTCGGGTTACCCCGGTAGCCGGTGCAGTCTGCGTTGTGCTGATCGCTCATTAGCCAAAGTACGTTTGGTCGGGTCCTCATAGAGGCCAATTGTACATGAGTCCGACTGTTCACCGCCAGAACATGTGGTGGCGCCGGAATCTCTGGACGTGACCAAGGCCCACCCAAGGACTGCGAGTAATCCGCTGCGTCACCATGTACTCACAGAAGGCAATCGGCACTCCGAACATCGGCCCGAAGTGGAAGATCACGACGATGTCGGCCACCGGCGGCGCCAATCTACCTCGCGACGGTCGATGTACCTGCTCGGGCTGCTCGTCTATAGGCCGAGGCGCTCGTGCCGGTGTTGCGGCGAAAGGCTTTGCAGAAGGTGTTCATGGAGTTGTAGCCGCTCTGTTCTGCGATCGCCCGAATCGGCAGGGATGTCGAAGCGAGCAGGCACCTTGCGTGGTTGATCCGTTGCCTCTCGACGTACCCGTACACAGGAGTGCCCATCAGTTCCTTGAACGCGTGGGTCAGGTACGCCTCCGACACCTTCAGGTGGCGTGCAACATCAGAGACGCCGAGTTGTGGGTCCAAGCAGTGGCTATCGACGTAATCAAGTGCTGTCTCGATAACACGTCGCTTCTTGACTGATCGTTGAGATCGCACTGCAATGCACGCACGCCTGAAACCATCTCTCAGCCGTCCGTACATCCCTTCGAGATCGGTGGCAGCGTCGGTCGATACCATCCAGAAGTCGAGCTCCCGTCCGTCTTCGCAGAGAGGCACTGTGGTCTGTGACTGGAACTTCGCGAGTGTTCCCCAGAGGTCGTAGGCCAGGATATTCTGCATTACCGGGGGATTGTGAAGCCTGTTCGACTCCCAGATCTGATCTAGCGTTGACAACAGTTGCTGCTCACGATCCGCTCGCATCAGGCTCAGAACATGAGCCTCCACCTCCGGTGGGAAATCATAGCTTGTTCGGGTTTCGCGAATGTCACGATAGTAGACTACTCCGTGGGAGTAGTCGTCGCCGGTGCTTGCCAGTGCGATCCTTGATTCCTCAAACGACCGGTGGATATCGACAGCATCAGCGTACGGCAGTCCGACACCGACGCGTATCTGGATGCCAAGACGCATTGCTGCACCTTCCACTAGCCGCTCGAAGCATCGATGTCGTGGCGCATCGCTTTGGACTATGATAACGAGGTTGCCGTCTGTCCGGTCGTGAGTGTCGATGGATTCGCCGAACTGGAGCCTGATGAGGCGGCGAAGGCCAACGCGGTACGCGCTCAGATCGTCGATGGGTAGAGGATCGTCGTCTGTTCTCGTTATCTGAACGGTGGCTACTGTGTGTGCCGCACCGGTTAGGGACACCCCCACATGATCGCCGGTCGACGCAATGTCATCGTGATCGACGAACTCACCTGAGAGCAACCTATCAAGGAAGAGCCTGCGAAGCAGTGGTCGATCGTAGTCGAGTTCCCGTTTGAGATGGTCGCGACTTTCGATGAGAAATGTCAACCGACTGGCGATTTCTTTGGAGACAGCCCACCCGCCTTCTGCGTCCGGCAGTGCTCCAGCGCGGTCGAAAAGCGCGGTGAGAGGGCTCGCGTTGTGTGAAGCAAGTCGGTATGCTATGAACACGCCCAGTAGGAGGCTCACGACTATCCCGAAGAAGCCGAAGCTTCGTGCCCGGTAGACGCTATGGAGGACCGCAGCAGTCGGTTGCACCGCCACGATTCTCCAGCGGTTGTGCGCCGACGTTGTATGTGCGACTAGTAGCGTTTCAGTTCCCGCTGACACCTCTGTCACGGTGTCCGAAGGGATGCTCGCCGTATCAACGCGCCAACTATCTGTGGACTCGGAGGTGATACCCGAGATGACTCTGCCGTGCCGGTCTTCGACATACGCAGCGCCTTGGCCTGACCAAACCTGCGACAGCAGAGACTCGATCTCTTTCGCCTCAATCAGAATTACGATGGTGGCCAGACGCTCGAGTGAGTGACCAATGGAGTCTAGGTACACAACGAAGATACCAGTGCGATCGTGCGCCGCGATCTCCACCGCCGGCATCGAGTTCCTGTAGTGTATCGTGTTTACGAACGTCGACTGCCACTCCTCCTCGTTCATACCGATCGGGTTCAGCTGAAGACGTCTTAGGTCCACAAGGCGGTAGGTGAGGTTAGGCCCAAGTGCAACGCCTGCCCCATGGAACAGAACAAAATAGCGGGCGATGAACCTGTTCGCGATGCCGTAATCGTACAGGCGCGTCCTCAGATCAAGAGTCATGGATATGGTCTCTGGAGCAAAAGGGTCCACAGCGTTTCTGTATTGGCGAATCAACGGATCCACTCGCATCTTCCGCGCGATTGCTTCGACCTCGGCGAGCCGGTTATCGAGCAGGTCTCTGGTGCTTTGAAGTCGACGCAGATTTCCGTTCACGACTTCCGTCCGCATGAGATCGACGGCGCGAATGTGAAGCACCGCAGCTATGCTGAAGGGAATCGCGATTAGTATCAGGTGACCAAGAAGGAAGTAGACAAGTATTCGCCGTCGAGCTGGGCTGGTCCGGTTGTCCCTTCTGGCGAAACGGCCAATGCGCGTCACCATGAGACGCGTGAGTCCTCGCGAAAGCTGGAGGGCCTCTTGGTTATCATATGTTTCTGGTCTCCACGGCAAACGCCATACATACCCACATGGCCATCAGGCCGACTTCTAGCAGTCTACCTGCAAGCCATTGTAGCAGGTTCGCAGGGATCGATCCACCGAACGATCTCCTTCGATTCCGTTCATCAGCGGCCGCTTGCAGGCTGGTGATTCTGATGGTATGGTACATTCCGGTCGACTGGCGAGTCGGATCCGGGAGGCGACCCGAAGCACGACACACTGCGACCGCGCTTGAGGCATGTGCATGGCACACAAACTGTTTCCGCAACCAAAGCCAGAGTTCCGCGTCGGTGTGCTCATCCTCAGGCGCAAGCGTCCCGGGTTCGACCCGGAGTGGGGGGCGCTCATTGAAGCGCAGGCGCGTGAGAGCCTCTCTGGCTCGGCGCTCGACGTCTACTTCCCCGGGCGGCAGATCGTCGATGCGGCGACGCTCCGGCGGGCGATGGAGGAGTGCGATTCGGCCGGGTGCCGCGTCTACCTGGCGATTCAGCCGACGATGAGCGACGGGCGGATGACGCCGGTCCTCGGACGGATGAGCCGGGCTCCGGTCGTGTTCTGGGCGACGCCGGAGAAGCCGACCGGCGAGATGATCAGCGCCAACTCGCTCGTCGGGGCGCACACATTCATGGCCAACCTCGCGCAGGCCGGCCATCGCTTCGATTTCGTCTACGGATCGCCGCGGGATCCAGGCACGATCGCCGAACTCGAGAGTGCGGTCTACCGGGCGTACGCGTGTTTCGTCTTTGACGGCGTCTATGCCGGGCTCGTCGGCTATCACGCGCCGGGTTTCAGCGACATGCACGCCGACCCGGCGACGCTCGCCACGATAGGCGCGGAGCTCGTGCACGTGGGGATGCACGAGTTCATCGACTCGGTGGAAGCCGTTCCCGACGAAGCCGCCGCAGCGGACGTGGAGGCCGTGCGCGAGCTCGGACTCGAGATCACCGACGAGATGCCCGCCGACGAGCTCGACAGCGCGCTCCTGCTCGACAGTAGGTACTACCTCGCCGTCAAGACCCTCATGGACGAGCAGCCCCTCCAGGCGATGGCGCTGCGCGACTGGCCGGAGATCTCGGCCACCCACTGGCCCTACCTGGCGCTTGCGCGGCTGGCTTCGGAAGGGTACGCGATCGCAGTGGAGGGTGACGTCGACGGGGCGCTCGCCTGCCTGATGGCCCGCGAGGCCGGATGCGGCGTCTGCTACGTGTCGGACTGGCTCGAGCATGGCGCGCACGAGATCACCCTGTGGCACACGGGCGCTGCGCCCTTCCAGCTCTGCGAGCCGGCAGGGAGCGTACGGGCGCCGCAGATAGGGCGGCACTTCAACAATCGAAAACCTGCCGTGGTGAACGCGACCATCAGGGCCGGGATACCGGTGACGCTTTTCCGGTTCTGGCACACGCAGGGCGAGTACCTGTTCACCGCGATCGAGGGTGAGACGACCGAACCGGAGCGACATCTCCTGGGAACCAACGCCCTCGCCCGGTTCGACTCGGTCGACGTCCCTGAGTTCTTCATCAGGATGGTTCGCGCGGGGATGCCTCATCACCCGATCGTTGTCGAAGGACACGCGAAGAAACACCTCAGCGCCGTGGCAGAGATGCTCGGCATGACCCGCATCGAATAGGAGCTCCCATGTCCCGAAAGAACGTCCTCATGGTTCTCGCCGACCAGCACCACGCATCGCTTCTCGGGTGCGCCGGACACCCGCAGGTGAAGACCCCCAACTTCGATCGCTTCGCTTCGGAAGGCGTGCGGTTCACCAACGCCTTTACGCAGAACACCATCTGCACGCCGAGCCGCGTGAGTATTCTCTCCGGGCAGTACTGCCACAACCACGGGTACTACGGGCTGTCCGGCCCCACGAACCCGGGGCTCGACAACCTCTTCCGGCATTTCCGCTCGCACGGGTACCGGACCGCCGGATACGGGAAGCTGCATCTGCCCGACTCCCCGCGCAACTGGGTCGCCGACGACGTTGACGTCTTTGCCGACTCGTACGAGTCGGCCGACGGGGTGACCGGCGAGTCGGCCTTTCTCTCCTACCTCGAGGAGCGGGGTCTGCGTCGCTACGAGGACAGCTGGCACAATGCCGAGGAGTACGGACCGGGGACGATCTCCCACGATGCGATGCCGTCGAAGCTGCCCTACGAGCACACGCAGGAACGGTGGTGCGCGGACCGGGCGATGGAGCTCATGCAAGAGTGCAAGGACCGGAACGACGCGCCCTTCTTCATCCAGGTTGCCTTCCAGAAGCCGCACCATCCGCTGCTGCCGAACTCGCGGTTCTGGGACCTCTACCCCGAGGACCTCGAGCTGCCGCCCACGGCTCACCTCGACCCTTCGGGCCGTCCTCCCCATTTCCGGGAAGCCTGGAAACGGTTTCAGGAGCGGGTTTGGGACTACGGGCCTGAGGGGGAGGGGAGCGAGGCCGGCGCGCGCCGGGCTTGGCGCGGGACGCTCGCCTGCGTCACGCAGATCGACGACGTGTTCGGGCGACTGCTCGCCTTTCTCGACGAGACGGGGCTTGCCGACGATACGATCGTGATCTACTCGTCGGACCACGGCTGCTACCACGGCATCCACGGGATCGAGGAGAAAGCGCCGGGGATCTGCTCGGACGCCGTGTGCCGCGTGCCCATGATCTGGCGGGTGCCGGGCCAGGCCGGAGGGCGTGAGACCGACGCGCTCGTGGAGGCGGTCGACATGGCGGCGACGCTCCCCGCGCTTTGCGAGCTTCCGGCCATGGAGTATGTCGACGGGCTCGACATCCGCGCACTGCTCTCAGGCGCCGCGACGTCGGTGCGCTCGTGCGCGGTCACGGAGAACGCGTGGAGCAAGTCGATCAGGTGGGATCGCTGGCGGATGGTGCACTACCCCTGGGAGATGTTCGCTGAACCGTGGGGAGAGCTCTACGACATCGAGGCGGACCCTGACGAACGGCACAATCTCTACCACGACACGACCCACCGCGACGTCGTCAACGAAGGCCTGCGCCGGCTTACCGACTGGCTGATTACCACCACGCGCGTCGTGACGACTCAACCCGCCCTGCGCGCCGACGGTACGACGGGCCGTGACCTCAAGGGGGCGAAGCACTATCCTCCCTGCCCGGACGGCCGCGCGCCCAACCGCGTGCAGCCACGGTTCCGGGAGGACAACACCCTCAACTACCTGTAGTCGTGTGCCGGAGGCGAGTACCTCGTCAGGCTCTCGGCGTCTTTCTCGGGCGGCGCCGAGCGGATGGCGATCGAGCGTGATGAAGGAAGCGACGTCCGGTGTCTCCGCCTCAGCGCAGATCGCTCAGAAACACCTTCCCGTCGCGTTTCACCGCAGAGTACTCGAGCACAGCGCCGTCGGCTGCGACGAGTTCGAAGACGACGGTCTTCCCGGGGTCGCGCACCACGATCGTCGTCCATGGATGCACCTCAGCAGATGCAACGTTCATCCGCAGTCGTACCGTTCCCGTCTCGCGTTCGACCCGAACAATGCGCAACCGACTCCGGGCGCGCCAGAACTCGCCGTACTCGGTGAGATTGCCGATCCACGCGCCGAGGTCTCTCGCGTTCTGCATCACCGCCCGCTGAGCGCGCAGCTTGTAGTCGTGCTCTCGTGAGTCCGAGGGATGAATGAGCAGGACGCTGATCGTCTCGTTATCCGCGTGTGCGAGCATGACGTCGGTCCATACGGCGACCGCCTCGTCGACGCGATGCGGGGAGACGAAGCCGAGCGCATCGTCGAAGGTGACCGGTATCTCGACGATCGAAGAGACGTCGGCGTCGACGCGGCGTTCGCGAAGCGCGAAATACGGGAAGGTAGTCAGGACATCGTTGGCCGAAAACGACGAATCGTAACGGTACCCGGCGTCCTCGAGCACGCCAATGAGCTCACGCGGGAAGGCAAGGTAGCCGGACCGGAAGGTAACCGTTTCCTGGCCCGTGAGGTCGCGGTCGAGCAACTCCTTGCTGACGCGTACCTCGCCGTTAATCGTGATGTTTTCGGTAGGACGGTAGGTTTCGAAGGTAACGCCTGGGCAACCCCTCGACGCGCTCCCAAAGTCGTACGAGTGCGTCACCGTGTGCGACCCGATGTCGAAGCCCATGCGCGCGAGCTCGCGAGTCGCTTCGAGATTGCCGGGAACCGAGTAGTAGGCAATGTCGGCATGGTCGAGGAAGTACTTCGTGGTCACGAAGAACGTACTCGTCGTCTCGAACTCCTGCGCGAGGCGTGCGAACTTCAACGAGTCGACGAACGAATCCTGCGCGTCGACATCGTGCGTCAGGATCAGCGCGGTCCGTCGGCCTTTCGGCACGATCCCTATGTAGACCGGCAGATCGGCGTACGCCTCGTAGATCGCCTTCACGAGCAGCATGATGACATCCGCCGACGGTTCGAACGCGTTTACGAAGTCGCGCTGCGCCTCGTAGTCACCGCCGGTCTGCGGGAGCAGGACGGTCTCCACGAATGACAGTCCCAGGTAGTACGCGATACCTGACCCGTAATAGTTCACCGAGAAGCCGATCGTCTCGTCCGGGAAATGGCCAAGTGGCGTCGCGAACGGGTCGATGCCTGCGCCATGCGACCAGATAACCTCTTCGTAGACGGCAGGCGTGCCGTTACCGAGCGAAATCGTCCGCTCGCGCGGTCGATCTATGTAGGCAAGGGCCGGGTCGTCGCCGTCGAAGGTGAGGCGAGTGCGGTCGCGGCGCGAACTCACGGCAGTGATGCCGAAGAGCGGGTAGAGGTCGGACCCCACGATCGCCGGTGCGACGAGCACGCCGCCGCTCTCGACGTAGGCGTACAGCGCTTCCCGCCATACGGGATCGAGATCGGCGTTTCCCGGGCCCTCCGAAAGGACAACGACCGCGAAGCGGTCGAGCGCATTCGGGTCCTCAACAAAGGCATACGGAAGCCCAATCCCACTCGCAATTCGTTCGAGCGCACGGTCGTGCACAAAGGACAGGGTGGCGTCGGGGACGAACGAGCGAACGAGTCCGAGCCGGTGTTCGATTTCCGCAGGCCGGAGCGGACTCACCGACGCCACGAGAATCATGAGCACAAGCGTCGACTTCATCGGGCTCCCCAGAACAGCCCGCGGTCGAAGTCGTCGAACAGGAGCTCGGTGGCGATGACGAACCAGGCCGTCGACGCGACGCTCGGGAAGCTGCTGAACAGCTCCGGTACTTCGATGCTCGCGTAGCGAAAGCCCCCGTCGACCTCGTAGTCGAGCGCCGCGAGCATCGTGTCGGCCGCCTCGCGGTGAAGCCCTGCCTGCACAAGCGCCGACGCTACTCCCTGGCTTCCTTCGATCCAGGCGATGTCTATGTCGTTCCATCGCGTCTGCGGGTCGCCGAAAACCACGTTCGAGACGGCAGCCGACTCATAGACGGGTTCGTCGGCATACGGGCGATAGTGGTTCACGTCGCCGAGTCGGAACCGACTCTTCGCGCTCTCTATCGCCCGATCGCTGAGCATCCGTTCACCCGCCGAACCGAGGAACAGCGAGCCCCACGAGGCGGTATCGAGCGGCAGCACCGTGTCGACGCGCCCGTCCACTTTCACTCCCTGGTAGAGTTGACCGTCGGCTTCGCTCCACAGCGCGAGCAGCCCCGTGCGAACAAGGTCGGCCGCGCGCGAGTACCGGTCATCGCCGGTCAGCGCCGCGAGATCGCGGAAGAGAAAAAACGCGTCGATATTGTGCTCGGTGCTGGACCATCCTACCGGCGACCGATCGAAGGCTGCGACGACCTCGCCCGAATCGTCGACCGAGTAGCTGTAGGTGCCGGAGCCTCCGGTGACGAGCCCATGGCGCCGATCGGCGGAATCGCTGACCTGGAGCCCCAGGAGATGATCGGCGATGACCACTGCGAGCGACCGAATACGGCGGGCCGCGTGCCCATCGGCCTCGAAATCCGGATCGGCGGCGAGTCTCGCACGCAGGTAGAACGTCGCCGCGTACCCCACCCACGCCGAGGCGCCGGAGCGAACAACCGCACCGTCGCTGTCGGCCTCCGTCGGCCATGCGTTTTGCGTATTGAGCCCGAACCAGACGCTCCCATCCTCGCGCACCTGTCGCGCGAGCGCAAAGAGTACTCGTTGTGCATCGTGGTGTCGCCCGCTCATCGTGAGGGCAATCGCGGCCACGGCTCCGTCGTAGACGAAGGAACGGCCGTAGAGATACGGGTAGACCGGGTCGTCGGGCGGAATACGATAGCTGACAATGAGATTGCGGCGCGTCGGGTGCGGATTCGGCACTGCGTCGTTGGGAACCAGCTGTTCGACGAGCCATTCAACAGCCGCCTGCTGACTCGCGCGTAGCGTCGCGCGGACCTCATCAGAGACGCCTGTCTGCTCCTCAGCGTCCAAAGGCACGCGGGCGCTCACCGCAACCAGCACGAGTATGGCCACTGTGGCCGACGATCTGCCGCTCCGTTGTACAGGCACAATCTGAATCTACCGCGGAAGCGCTGCAAATGTCAGGCCTGCGCCTGTCGGGTCGGGAGCGAGGCATGGCTGACCGTACCATCAGACGGTCTGGCGTACGCCGTCGTCACCCCTTCGACGCGCACCGTCCTCCCGCACCGCCGCGCGGATGACGAAGAGCGTCTCGATGAGCTCTCCGAAGGTCAGCGACAGGGCGCCGACGACCGACGGCGGAATGGTGACGAGCCTGCCCACCGGTCCGAAGAGCAGAAGCATGATCG
>SLST01000376.1 GCA_007130265.1 Spirochaetales bacterium | reverse complement strand
GCCCGCGCGATGACGATACGCTCGAACCCCGAACGCCCGCCGGTCTCGGACGCGTCGGTAGCCCCGGACGCCTCGGCAAACTCGAATCCGGACAGCAGCAGCGACTTCAGATGATAGACCCGGTCGGCATCGATGAGGAAACGCGTGGCATCGCGTCCGGCGATCGCCGCGAGGAGGGTCGCAACGACGGCGGCCGACCCGTTGAGGAGCACCAGGGTCACCGGGACGAAGAAGGTCACTCCAGACGCAGCGCGGATGAGAAGCAGCGCGAGCGAGAGCCCAAGGCTGACTGAGAGCGCATCGACGACCACCCGGAGAAGCAGGAGCCCTCGCCATCGTAGCTCGAGCGCGTGGACAAGACGCTCGAGACCCCTTGCCGCGGTTTCACGCATTCGGCACCTCACGCTCGGTCTTCACCCGATGACGGGCGAGTGATACCCGGTACACGATCATCAGCAGGAGCGTCGCACCTGCCAGGGAGCCCGCAGATGCGAGCACCGGATCGAGAACCGTCGCACCGGGAGCGGAAGCAACTGCGGCGATCGGATTGAGCGGCGGGTAGACCGTGATCGTCGCGACGAACAGGAGCGCGAGAAAGACCCATCCGCCGGTGATACGCACGACATAGTTCCGCTCGCCAAAGTGCGCGATGATCATCCCGGCGGTCCGGGCAGCGGACCCGGACATGAACACGACAATCTGGGCCGCGAGCACAGGCGCGAGGCCTGACCCTGCCGGTCCGGCCGCCACAACCGCCGCCGGCAGGCCGAGCAGCGTGAGCACGGCCGTGTGCGAGACGGCTGCGAGCAGCTTTCCTCTTACGATCACTCCGATCGGCAGAGTCGTACGTTCGAGCCACTCTGAATGGCGGATAATCGCGCTTCCGGCGATACGGTCGAGCCCGGCAGCCAGACTGACACCGGTGACGAGCACAACCTGAACGATGAGCGTTGCGAGCAGGACGAGCGGCTGCGTCCCGGTTCTGAAGAAGTAGAGAAAGCTGTGGTGAGGCCAGACCGCCACCGCTGTGAGCGCCATCGTCAGCGCCACCGTGATGTGCACAACGACGTACCGGCGCCCGCGAAGGTAGACGGCAACGGCTTCGGTCAGCAGGGGATTCGGCATCACTCACCTCGCCCGAGATGGATGGGTATCGTGACGATATGGAGGTCGACCGTCGTCTGGAAGGCGGGCGCGAGCGATACCGGCAGCAGCGGTCGCTCGGTCCATCCGACGATGATGATATCGGGAGCGGCGCTGCCCTCGAAACGCTGTCTGCGCGCGATGTCGCCGATCAGCCGGGCGCGGTTCAGTCGCAGGCCATCGTCGGCGACGAAGTCCTCCCATCTGATCGACCGAAACTCCGCGTTGGTCCGCTCCAATGAGAGACGCTCGAAGATAGACCCCGGATCGAGGTCGCCCAGATGGTCCGGATATCCGTTTCGCAGTAGAACGACGTCACGGATCTGCCGGTCCGTTGAGTTGGCGAGCACGACCTCCGTGAATCCGGGACCGCTTTGAACACTCGAGTACAGCGCGAACGGCATCACCTGCAGCGCCATGTTGTTCTCGTAACCCCAGCGGTCCACCCTCAGGTACTGGATGACCGTTGGCCCATCCTGTCGCGTGTGGTGCGCGCGTTCGCTCATCGGGAGAATGATCGGAGAGCCGGCGTAGCCGACGCGGTACTCGGCGGACTGGCGGCTGAACAATGCCGTCTCACGCGTCACGGCGGCGTAGCCGCCGTCTCCCGCGAGCTCGGCCCGCTCGAGGCTCAGGGCGAGCGCGGCGACCGGCTGCATGTGTCGGGTGAGTCCGATGTGGCCTCCCGCCGCCACGACGGCGATGATTGCCGCAATCGCCGCGGCGATCGCCGGGAGCTCCAGACGGCGACGAGTCGCGTGCGGTTCCCTCGCGGCCCACATCAGAATCGCCGTGAGACCGAGGACGTAGGCGCCGAGTAGTCCAAGCACCGCGATGCGCGACGGAAACCGGTAGATGGGGAGCGCGAGCTGGTTGGCGAGCAGGTCCGTCTCGAAGACCCGGCGGCGCACCTCGGTGGCGAGTCGGTGGTCATCGGGCGCGGTATCGAGCAGATGGTTCCACAGCGCGACGCTCGTGAGCGGTGCGAGCCGCGAGAGCTGTACGTAGTCGAATGGGAGCAGGACGATCTCGCCGTGGCCGACCGACAGCCGGGTGATCCGCGGTCCGTGTTCGGCGAAACGGCTCACCACGGCAACAGCGGCGCGCTCGTTCTCCGCGACCGGCACCCCGATGTCGCCGAATCCGGCTGCATCCATCGTCGTCGCCGTGACTCCCTGCACCGTGAAGTCCCCGAGCGGCAGGAGTGTCCGGGCCTGCGAGAATCCGAAATGAGCGCCAGCGGACACGACGAGCCGGCCGCCCGCGGCAACCCAGTCGCGCATCGCCGCCGCCTGCCGCGAGGTCAGATCGTGAAGCCGACCGTCGTGCAGCACCACGAGGTCTGCTGCATCGTACCCGTGCCACTGATCCGGCAGGTGCTCGGGAAGAGGATAGACGAGTTCGAGACCCCGCTCGTCACGGGTATTGTAGAGCGGAAGGAGGAAGTCGAGCTCCGGCCGTCGAGTGAGCACGAGAGCCAGGCGGCCGCCTACACTGCGGCCCCGCAGGTCGAAACGTTCGGTGTGGGCATCGTTGTCGCCGTCGGTGATCGTCACAATCACCGGATACAGCGACGTGTCGATCGGTACGATGAACGAGTACTCCTTCGTCCCTCCGCGTGTGATCTCCGCGGGCTGCTCGTATACAATCGGAAACCGGGTCGTTCCGAGGCGCCCTCCGCGCTCGAGCTTCAACGAGAGCAGCCCCGAGACATCAGCCCCAAGATTCGTGACAGTCACCGAAACAGGCGTCCACGAACCGGCTCGGAAAGACCCGCCTAACCCGATGGTTGCCTCGACGTGAAGCGCATACTGCGCGAATAGTGGAACGATCGCGACCGTCAGCCAGAAACCGGCGGCAGCCGTTTTGCGCACGGTCATCCTCTACTCAAGGTACAGGAGTCTCAGCGCGCCGACAATCGGGTGCCGCCGGTGGGCACCCTCCTGTGACGGTCCGCGCCTCTGCCCCTTGACCTGGGACGTCCGTTTTCGGTACTTGATAGGCATCCCTAGGGGTCATACTTGCTCGTTCGGTACACCAAAGACGATCAGGGCCGCGCCAAACAGCAGGCTGTGATCTATACACCTGAAGAACACTCCATTTCGACCGACCGGATAGATCCGGACGCGGTGAAGATCGCCCGGCGCCTCCATACCGCGGGGCACCACGCCTATATCGTGGGGGGGGCGGTTCGCGACCTGCTCATAGGCAACGCACCGAAGGACTTCGACATCGCCACGGATGCGCAGCCGAACCGAATTCGGCGTCTCTTCCGCAACTCCCGTGTGATCGGCCGAAGGTTCCGGCTCGTTCACATCTTCTTCGGACCCAAGATCATTGAAGTTTCCACGTTTCGCAGCGAGACCTCTGCGGGATTCCAGAACGAGTACGGAGACATCGAGGAGGACGTGTTTCGCCGCGACTTCACGCTGAACGCGCTGTACTACAACCCGGCAGACGGCCGAATCATCGACTACGTCGGCGGGGTGAAGGACATCCGAAACCGGAAGATCAAGCCGGTGATCCCGGTCGACCGGATCTTCAGCGAAGATCCGGTCCGGATGATCCGAGCGGTCAAGTACCAGGCGGCAACCGGCTTTGCGCTGGTGGGGAAGCTTCGGCGTCAGATCAGACGGAACGCTGATCTCCTGGCCCAGACACCTCCCTCGCGAATGACCGAAGAGGTGTTCAAGATACTCCTGTCGGGAAACTCGCAGGGAATCTTCCGGGAGTGCATCAGCTACAAGCTGCTCGGACACATGGTCCCGGCGCCGGCGATTCTCGCGGGTACCGATTCCCGGTATCGGGTTCGGCTGCTGTCCCGGCTCGGTGACCTCGACGAGGAGGTACGCTACGGGGAGGACAGGCGATCGCGGGCGATTGCGTATCTCTGCGGCGACTACCTGTTCGAGCACACCAGCACCGGTCGCCAGGAACGCATCCCTTTTGCCGAAGCCTTTGCCGAGCTCAAGCGCTTGATCCGGCCTCTCGTTCCGGCGAACAAGGACGTTGAGATGGCGCTGGTGTACCTGATCAGACGCCGCAAACACTACCGGAAGCTCGGTTCTTTCGAGCCGATCCCGCCTGCGCAGCGACAGCGCGAGGAGGATCAGCCCTGGACCGGCTCTCAGGACGAGGCTGACGGCCAACCGAACCGACGAAAACGCCGACGGCCGCGTCGTCGGCGGTCACCCAGGTCCGAGCGACCGGCGACCGACACGTAGCTCTCGCCGGGAGCGACGGCGACGCTTCCTGGTTATCCCCGTATCCGTTCGAGTAACCGCGTCGCCTTGTCCTCGTATTCGCTCGGATCGAGCGATACCGTCTGCTCGAGATACCCTTCGGCGTCGTCAAAGCGGTTGTCCGCGTACGCGTTGACCCCCAGCGCGTAGTAGGTCAGGGCCGGAGCGGCGCCGCGTGCAAGCGCCTCCCGGTAGTACCGATCCGCCGTACTGTGGTCCTTCTCGTCATAGCTTATGAGCCCCAGATAGTAGTACGGGACGAAACTGTCCTCGCGCAGCGCGACTGCCTCGAGGAATGCCTCACGGGCTGCGGCGAGTTCACCCTCAGTGTAGAGATCGATCCCTTCCTCGACGAGCATGCGGAAGCTTCGGCGGCTTCCGACGTATTCGACGAAGGACTCGACGAGCTCCTCCTCAGGGTGCCAACGAAAGGCTCGATGCCAGACACTCGCTGAGTTTTCCGCGAGACTCGCATCGGTCTGCAGGGCGCTGATGGAGTCCCAGATGATCCGATTGTAGCGGCGTTCATCGCTGTTCAGGAGAAAGCTCACCATCCCCCACGCCTGCGGGTAGAACACCTCGATCCGGGCACGTGCCTGCTCGACGTTCATGCGCAGCATCTCTGACAGCGGAATCGGGGCGATACCGGCGGTCCCGTCCATGATCGACTGCAGCGTCTCGAGCCAGGCGAGATTCTCGCGGTATGTCGCCGTCTCGAGCTGATCGTCGAACTCGACCTCCTCGAAGTAGACGGCGAACCCTTCCCGCAGCCACAGCGGCGGATTGGGGATAAACGCCCGCAGGAACTGCACGAACCCTTGATGCTTGAGCGACAGATCGAATGCGTCATCGTCCATGCCGTACCCGACCAGCTCGCTCTTGGCCAGATCCGTGTAGTGCAGGTAGACGAAGTCGTCACGCGTCGTGTCGATCACACGTCGCAGGTAGGAGTCGTAGCGATCCTTGCTCGAGAAGAACCGGGCGCGCAGGCGGACCGGCAGCTCATCCGGGTCGAAGTGATAGTACCGGTTGAAGACCTCCATGAGCGCTTCGAGCCTCAGGGCAGTCTCGCGGGCGTGATCCTGGCCCATCTCCGAAAGCACTCGATAGTGATCCGTCTGGTACTCGGCAAAGCTCGAGGTCTGAGCCGACAAAGCAACAACAAATGCTGACAAGAGAACGAAAAAGGCGATCTTCCGCATCCGGGAGCCTCCTCCACCGAATAGTAGTGGCTGGCCGTTTCGCCTGTCAAACTCTTTTTCCCTTCTCCGGTGTTGCCGTCTCGAGACCCTCAATCGTTACGTTGAGCTCGTCTATGATGATGCCGGTATAGCGCTCGACCTGGTCGACGATGTAGCGCTGGAGCTCGTGGATCGTCCCGGCGAGCTGAACGCCGAACGGCACGTCGAGGAAGACGTCGATGTGGTACCCATCGCGATCCTTCGAGATCAGCAGGCGTTTTATCTTGATGCCGTTCCCGTATTCGTCGACGCAGTGGAGGATCATCTGGCTCAGCGCCGCCTTTGAGATGCTGACCTCTCCCTTTCGGCTGAACTCCGGGCGGACGACGGTCTTCTCGAACACTTTGCTCCGTCGGCCCGCGCCTATGCCGCGGCGGAAGAGGATCTTCAGTGAGTCCGCCATGATTCTCGGGTAGGTCCGTTTCAGCTCGATCGAGGGAACGGGGATGACGTGACGCCCCTGGGTATTGCGGTAGTGGATGGCCGTGTTGATCTCTTCGGCCGTCGCGATCTCCTCGATCTTGACGATCTTCTGTATGGGCGGGAGCTTCAGTACCTGAGCGATCTTGATGACCATCCGCTCGCTCGTTCCGAGGATAAGCACCCTCTTGAACTTGATCGACTCGAGTGCGCGAAGGACTTCGTTGCGGTGCCGCCGATCGTTGAACAGCGCGGTCTTGACCGCCGCGAGGTAGTTCTTCTCACGCTTCGCCGAACGCCCGGCTACGATGCGGCGGTCCTTGATGAGCAAGCCGTCGTCGATCATGAGGTCGATCGAGTATTTCTCCATGAGGAGCTGGGCCCGGAAACTCTTGCCGGTTCCGCTCTTGCCGACGAGTGCGAAGACCTTGATCCCGCGCAGTCGAAAGAGCAGACGCTCCATCAGTCTGGCCATGCACTCACTATAGCGGTGGGAGGGGCGCGGCTCAATGCAGCGGCCTTTTCATCAGCGCACCGGCTCAGAATCCGTCATCGGCGAGACCTCAACCGCGCCTCACTGCGACGCCTCAGGATTGTGGCGGCCTCGGAGGATCGCATCGAGCCTCTGCAGAGCGTGCGTGCCGAAGTGCTCTTCCACACGGGTACGAAACGAATCCGGGATGTCGGCGTACAGGTACGAAAAGCCGATACCCTCGTGTGGCTGCGCCACCGTCAGCGAAGCGGCGTGCAGCAGATAGGGGCCGGCCTCCGTACTCCCGTACTTCCGGTCTCCGGCGAGCGGGTGTCCGTGGATCCCCGCCTGGGCTCTGATCTGATGGGTTCTCCCCGTCGTGATCCGGACGAGCCCGAGGGTGTGCGTCGCGCTCGCCGCGATCGGCTCCACCTTGCTTACGGCGCGAAGACCGGTGTCCGACGCGGTTCCTTCGACCCGTCGCGTCACCCGCTGCGCCCGATCCCGGCCGAGCAGATCGTCCCATGTGCCGGCGGTGAGCGTGCCTTCGAACAGCGCAACGTACCGCTTCCCGATCGTTCCGTCCCGGAATGCCGCCGCGGCCGCCTGCGCTCCGCGTAGCGAGAGAGAGAAGACCAGCAGGCCGCTCGTGTTTCGATCGAGACGGTGGACGGGGCCGGGCCGAAAGCTCACCCCATCCGTGGGACGTCCGGCAAGATAGGCGTGTACGGCGGTTTCGAGTGACCCGGCCCCGTGGGTAAGCTCGCCGCGACGCTTGTTCACCACGAGCAGGTCGTTGTCCTCATGGACGATGCGTCGGGAAAGCGACGAGCCGTCGCCGCCGGTGCGTCCGTCGGGCACGCCCGTCCGGTCAACGGTCCGTCTGCCGTGAAGGGATTCCGCGAGCTCGATCGCGTCACCCTCTGAGACGCGCGTATCTCCTCGTACACGACGACCGTTGACGGTTATCTCTCCCGAACGCATTGCCCGGTAGATGCGGCTCAGCGGTACGTCCTGCAGCAGACGTCGAAGAATCCGGTCGACGCGCCGACCGTCGTCGTTCGAGCCGAGAATCGTCCTGTCGTATCGGGTCCCCACCCGTTCACTTTACCGTCTGGACGGCCCGTTGACAAAGGTTGAGCCGGACGACACACTCACAGCACCATGGAGGCCCGCACCGCAGCCGCCCTGTACGAAATGGTATCCGGGCCGGTATTCCTGTCCGCCTTCTTCTCATGGTTCATCGCACAGTTCCTCAAGACGATCATCGATGTCGTCCGCCATCGATCACGGACGTCCGGTGAGGCCGTTTCCACGATGTTCTGGAAGACCGGCGGCATGCCAAGCAGTCATTCCTCGCTCGTGACGGCCCTCGCGACGTCCATCGGGTTCGAGTACGGGGCCGGGACTCCTATCTTCACGCTCAGTCTGTTCTACGGCGTCCTCATCATCCGCGACGCGCTCGGCGTTCGGCGAAGCTCCGGGCTGCAGGCGCGGGCTCTGAACGAGATCGGCGCACAGCTCGTACGGCGATTCGGCATCAGCTACCATCCGGTCAAGGAGGTCTCCGGGCATACACCCACGGAAGTCACGGTAGGTGTCGCGTTGGGCTTTTTCATCGCTGTCGCGTTCAGTCTGCTGTGAAGTATCGGCAACGCTCGGCGCGACTCCGGCTCGCCGCGGTGGCACTGGCGCTCTATCTCGGTTCGGCCGGCGTCTGGGTACTCGCCCCTCCGCGCCTTCGTGGCGACCGGCCGCTCGACCCGTTCGTGACGGTACTGACCGACAGAGACCATGCGGTAGCCGCGGAGGTGTTGCTCGACGCCGGTGCAATCGAGGTCATCACACCGCAGACGACCGAAGTATACCTTTCCCGGTTCCGGACCGTCGAGCGGGTGTCATTGCCGGTTGCGCTCGAGCGGCTCGATCCGCTGGATCCGCGGCGGGATCCGTGGATCGCGAACCTTCCGCGGTATTTCACCATCGAGGGGCGCAGTGCGGTCTACGCGCGATTCGATGACTCGCTTCCCGCCGCTACCCTCGCGGTCCGGCGCGCGCTCGGCGCAAGCGCACGCGTGGCTGAGTGGTCGCTGTGGCGTTCCGCGGCCGCGGCAGGACTCTATCTCGTAGCAGCTGGCGTCCTGCTGTTCGTCTGCCTGCGGTACCGTCGGCGGATGGCGCCGACCGTGTTTCCTGCGGCCGTGACGGCCGCGCTGCCGTGGATGCCCGCCGTGAGCCTGTCCGGTCCGGCCGTGGTTGCGCCCGCGGCGGTGCTGCTGTGCTTTATCCTGTGGGTCGCGGCTGAGGCGGCGGCCCTCGTCGCCACGGCGCCTGCCGCCGGGGTGGCGGGATCTCAGCGCGCCCGCCGGCGTCCACGGTTTGCGTGGAGCAGAACGCTCACGCTCCGTCTCGCCGGTCTCGGTGCGGCGGTCCTGGTATCCTCACTCTACCTCGCCGTCGTCTCCGGCGTTGACGCGCTCGTACCTCTGTTCCTTGCGCTCGTCGGGTCGGCCGCCGGCCCGGTGGCGGTGCTGTCGCTCGCGCAAACGCGCTCGGACGCGGGTCATTCGCCCTTCATTCCGCTCAGCATCATCCCGAACCGACTCAGCGCGGTTGTCGGTCGCCCATGGGCACGCATAGGAACGCTCTTCCTGCCGTTTCTGCTCATCCTTCCTCCGTTGGCCGACGTGACCGCACCTTCCACCGGTGCGAGTCCTGTGCCCCGAGTCGATTCGGCACCGGGGTTCGCCTATGAAGACCTCGTCCGGCTATCCGAGACCCGTGCCGAGCGGGGGCTACCCGATATCGCGGATTTCCTCTCGCACCGCGCCCATCAGGAGGGGCTGCTCTACGGTCGTGAGTTCGGCTTTCCCCGTC
>SLST01000060.1 GCA_007130265.1 Spirochaetales bacterium | reverse complement strand
TTTGAAAACCGGTACCGCCACCGTGACGGGTCGTACCGGTGGATCGAGTGGCGCTCCCGGCCCATCGACTCGACGATCTACGCCGCCGCCCGCGACGTGACCGAACGGCGAAAGAGTGAGAACGAGGTGCGCAAGCTCGACGCTGCCGGCGAGAGCGATGAGCGCTTGAGGCTGATCACGGAGGTCTCGCCGGTGGGCATCGTCATCTCCGGCGGCCGGGAGCGGGTGATCTACCACAACCAGCGTTTCGTCGACCTGTTCGGCTACACCGCGGAAGACGTGCCGGACATTGAGCGTTGGTTCGAGCTCGCCTATCCGGATCCGGATGCCCGCCGGCGCATACGGGTCGCATGGGCGAACGCCGTGAAGCAGGCCCGGACCCAAGCCGGCGAGATCGTCCCGGTGGAGACGACGGTGACCTGCCGTGACGGGACGGCACGCGACGTGGCGTTCCGGTTCAAGACCACCGGCGAGTACAACGTCGTGGTCTTCACGGACATCACCGCGCGCAAGCGCGCCGAGCGGCGCGTCGAGGCCCTGCTTCGCGAGAAGGAGCTCCTGCTCCGGGAGTCGCGGCACCGCGTCAAGAACAATATGGGAGTCATCAAGAGTCTGCTGTCGCTGCAGGCCGGGTCGATTCAGGATTCCTCGTGCGTGGACGCACTCCGTCGGGCAGCCGGCAGCGTCCAGAGCATGCTTACTCTCGACGAACGGCTGTACGAGCTCGAACAGTACACCGAGCTCAGCGCCCGCGCGTACCTGCCGCCGCTGATCCGGCAGATCGCCGCGCTGTTCGGCGATACACGCTCGGTGGATGTGACGATCGAGATCGAGGACATTGTGCTGCCCACACAGGTGCTCTCGCCGCTGGGAATCATCGCCAACGAGCTCATCACCAATACGATGAAACACGCCTTTCCTGAGGCCGAGGTCGGCACCATCCGGATTGCAGCCGAGCGGGTAGATGACGAGATACGCCTGACGTACTCAGACGACGGCGTCGGCATGCCGGAAACGGTGACCGGCGACGGGTCGCTCGGGCTGCTCATCATCCGGTCGCTCGTTGAGCAGATCGGCGGTGAGATGCGCGTCGACGGTGACCATGGGACAAGGTTCGAGATCACGTTCCCGGCCCCGGCGGGGGCCTGAGTCAGCCGCCAACTGTATCAGGACTCAATGCGGCAGTCGCGCACACGCGGAGAGAGTGACTCCGCAAGATCGTCGCTCGTGATGAAGGTGAAGACGCTCACGCCTCTCGCCCGCAGCAGCCGGTCGAGCCCGTCCTGGCTCATCATCGCGTAGAGGTCGTCCACCCGTGCGATACCGGTCGCTTCGATCAGGAGCAGATCCGGCTTTACGTCGGTGGCGAGCCTCTTGAGCTCGGCTGTGAAATCGGTCCGGATGCAGGCGCAGAAGATGCTCCCGCGATTGAGCTCGATCTTGTGGTCGTTCGTCTTGCCCGCCCCGGGAAACCCGGTGACGAGCACCGTCGGGTTCACGTCGCTCATGAGAGGAGCCTGATCCATTCCTTCACCACGTCCTTGTCCACGACCTTGCCGAAGCTGCGCAGTTCCTTCTTCACCGAGATGACCGCCGGCAGCTGGTGCACGCCGTGCTCGGAGATGTCTGACTGCGATGTGACCCGCTCGATCATCCGCCGGTAGATCGCTGCGATCAGGTTCTGCCGCCGGGGAATTTGGCTCACGAAGGTCACCTTGCCGTCAATACAGATCGTGGGGACCTTCTCCACGTTGAGCGATATCATGAGCTCGATCGCCTCGCGCGACTTGATCTTGTGTTCCTTCCACTCGACGACCCCCTCGAACTCGGGGGCGATCTCCTTCACGCTCTCCACCATGTACTGACAGGGGCTGCACGATTCGGAGTCGAGCTTGACGGCGTCAAACCCGGCGTGCTCAGCACGGAGTTCATCCGGACGAGATCGGGCGATCTTGGTTCGTCGGAGTACGATGGTGACGTCCAGAAGGAACGGAATCCGGTACGGACCGGCTATCGTTCAAGGCGCCGACAACGCAGCCTCGAGATGCTGCACAACCGGCAGGCGCGCGGCAACGACGGACGCTCCGGCATCCATGAACGCGACCGCGTCCTCGAGTGACGCGACGCCGCCGGACGCTTTGATGCCGATTCTCTCGCCGACCGTGTTCCGGATCAGCGCGATTGCGCGCATCGTCGCGCGTCCGGGGTTGAAGCCCGTGCACGTCTTGACGTGCGTCGCGCCGCAGTCCTCAGCGATTTTCGACGCGGTTACGATCTCCTCATCGGTCAGGACGCCGACCTCGATGATGACCTTGAGCGGTTTACCCGCAGCACGAACGATGCCCGCGACGTCCTTTATGTCGTCCGAGACGCGCGAGTACTCTCCGGCCTTCAGCGCGCCGAAATTCATCGCCATGTCAAAATCGGTCGCGCCGATCCGCAAACCCTCTTCCGCTTCCGCGCGCTTGGTTGCGCTCGTCACGGCGCCACTCGGAAAACCGATCGGCAACTGAGCCAGAACGCCCGTCCCGGACAACTCGCGGACAAGGATCTCTAGGTAACACGGGAACGAGACCACGGCCCTGAAGCCGTGTTCCACCGCGGTCCGGCACGCGAGCACGGCGTCGTCCGGAGTTGCGGTGACAGTGAGCGCCTCGGAATAATCGATCCGCGGCACAAGATCCTGGACTCTCTCCTGGCTTACAAACGTTGCAGTCGCCATGGTATCCTCCAAACGGGACCGGGTAGAAGCCGCCGCTCGTCGACCCCTTATATGGCCCAAGTACACGATATCACAGAAGCGGCGCAAGATCGACCGGTGGCCGGCTTCGAGTGTGAAGGTCGGGCTCGGGCACCGACGGATTCGGTGTTCGTCAGGGAACGATCGGGAACTCATGAATCCTGCTGCGCGTCACACTGGTACTCTCAGCGACCGTACGCCGCCGGATTGGACAACGCCCGGAAGAACTCCTGCGTCGCGACGTCGACATCGACGTCGGTTACCAGGAGGGAGCGTCCGTACGGATCGTCGGCGTAGAGCGGGACGGTGTCGGCAGGCGCGCCCGCGGGACGGGCAACCGAAGCGGTGCCGCCGTGCGACGCTGCGCGCGTTCCGGTCGTCGTCGGGTCGAGCACGACCCGGCGCGCCGCCCGGCAGTAGTCGGGGCGGACGAGCGAGATCGCTGGTTGACCGTCGGCGTCGCGCTCGGACGGGAGATCGTTCGACGGGTGGTGCTTTGCGATCATCCACTCGCGCAGCGGGGTCTCCGGCAGCTCGGGCAGTCTCGCCTTCGGGACGCGCGCGGCAAAGTCGAGGTTTGCGACCTCCGGAAAGATCACGACGCGCAGGCGTTCGACGACGATCTGCGCGGCCCATCGGTCGAGACCCGCGTTCCACCGGTAAAAACCGTCGAACGATCCGAAGAGCGCCGATACAACGACACGGTCGGCTATCGACGGGTCGATCAGGTACGCGTCGGCGGCGGAAGTAAGCGGTCCGCCCATCACGACGACGAGCGGACGCTCGGGACTCGCGTCTCGAGCTGCTTCGACGATGAGCCGACCACCCGCGCAGTCCAGCTGCGCGGCGTCTTCGATGCTGCCGCTCGCCGGGCGCGCAAGCCGCACGTTCGTGCCCCCGATCGGGTCGGGCAGCCGCGTCATGCCGCTCTGCCGGGCGAGCTCGACGATCCAAGTGCGACCGGCGACGAACTCGCGGTACTCGTCCTGATCGTGCGGGTAGCTCGTGATGATCCCGCGCAGGTCGATCTGTCCGGCCGACGCGAGCGCGTACAAGTATTCATCGGTGTAGACGTCCCGGTGGTCATCGTTGTCGTAGACGACCGGACACGTTGCGTCGTAGGGAAGCGTGATCCGGGCTTCCTGCCCGCCACCGATCGCCGACCCGCTCACGACGCAGCCTCGGTCGTCGGCGTGAGCACCGCGACCCACAGGCCGTCAGCCGGCGCATTGAGCGCGCAACGTCCGTACCGGGGCACCCTCGCCGATTCGCCGGTCCAGACCGTGTACTCGTGCCAGTCGACGCCGATCTGCCCGTCACGGTCGCTCCACCTGCTGCTGTCCACGTCCAACCAGCGGCACCTGAATGACGCCAGATCGAACCACGGGTCGAACTCGACCGATCCGCCGTTCAGGAACAGAAAGGCGTACGCGACCCCGAGTCTGGCCAGGCAGTACGGTCCATCGTCGGTGTCCGATACGATGACGTCGTTGTGCGGGGTAGAAGCTGGGACGTCGAACGCGTCCACGAAGAGCCGCATCGACCGGACCATCGCCTGCGCGGGCTCGGTCAATCCGATCCCGCCCCAGCCTTCCCGGATCGGCCGGTGAAAGCGGACCGTCGAGCAGCCCCCAAACACGTTGCGCCAGTACCGGTGCTGTGCCATGCGCGTCGTGCCGAACTGGTGGTCGTCGCGGTCACCACCTCTGTAGACCTTCTCGATCGTCATGGGAAACGGGTCGTGCTCGGGGATCAATGATCGCCACAGCAGGAGCGAATCCATGTGACTGCGGCCCATCCGGCCCATCGCCTCCTGGTTCACCTGAGACACGTCGGCGAAGTCGAACGACTCCCGGTGCGATATCGTCGATCGAACGGTCGTCTCCGGCGCGATGTGCATGGCGGTCACGTACGCGCCGGCACCGGCGGCCTGCGCCCGTTCGTGGATCCGGCTGGCCCAGAAACGCTCCCAGCGAAGGCCGGTCCACGCTTCGTTCCCGACGTTGTAGAGCACGTGGCGGTACGGCAGCGTCGTGTCCAGGATCCGATCGACGAACCGTTGCTGGTAGTCGATGACGACCGAGTTGTCGTCGTCGACGGTGCGGAAGAACGCCTTCGCGTCGGGAAGCGCCGCCGCGTCGTAGTTCGCGTTGCACGCCGGGTTCCACGGATGGACCTTCCACAGCGCGTCCGACAGGTCGTGCTGGTCCCACAGCGTCAGGTGAACGACGATCCCGCGACGCGCGGTCTCAGTAAGGAACGTCGACAGCCGCTCCCAATACTCGTCGCTCCAAGTGTCCAGATCGAACGTGCCGTCGGGGCCGGCCGCGAACGGCGGAATCCCGTGCTCCTCGCGGTCGGACATCGTGTTGCGCACGTAGTTGCCGCCGCACTCAACCAGCAGGTCCAGATGCTCGGTCAGCCGACGATCAGTCCACTGGAACAGGTTGTGCGTATTGCTACCGCCAAAGAGCAGCTTCGGTGCGCCGCTAACGTCCCAGTAGCGCCTGTTCGTCGCGCTCGGCGCGATTCGCTTATCGTCCATGATCCCCCCCCACAAAAAGTCAACCGTGAGCCCAACTGGCTCAGTGGTTACCTTCCCCGCAACGCTGGGTCACGCGACATCCAATGCTGCCGCCTACATGTCCATCGCCTTGCGGCGAATCTCAGGATTCCTCCTCCTCGTCTCGTCAAACGGTTGTTCCTCGTAGAGCATGTGCCAGATGATCTCGCTGAGCTTGCGAGCCGTGCCGCGTTCACCTCTGCTAACAGTCACGTGTGCGGCGATGATGTAGCCGTCGTCTGCGGTCCGCGAGATTACCGGCGGTGGGATGACGATCCGGTTGCGGTTTTCTACCCGCGCAACGTCGATCGGCGTGAGTAGGTGCGGATGTTTCATATCGACAAAGTATGCCTCGGAAACGCGGACGTGAAAAGCCCGACTCTTGTACTGTCTTTGATCGTGCTATACTCCGCGTATGCCCTCCGAAAACCAGACACTTGGAGGGGCGACGATCACCGCGCCAAGCTCGATTGTATTCTGCAGATGTTGCGCCGGGATAGCCTTGACTTGCTCAATTTCGCATTCAGGGATAAAGGTCGGGTCGTTTCTATGCGGTTGACTCCGGCGGTTGATCCAACAGGCGCTTAACCGAACCAGGCTTTCCATCCCGCATCGACCTCCGTCATGTTGGCGTGGTGATCGGCCCGGCCGCTGCCGCGCAGGCGGTCCCAGGCGTCGATCGAGGCATCGATTTTCCGGGTTAGTTCCCGGGCGGGATCGGTCGAGGCGTCGGGCCGATCGACGGAGTCCGGCAACTCCAGACGGCGGCGGAAACCGTCCTCGGTCGAGACTGTGATTGAGAATCCCGGCAACACCGCGTTCAACTTGCTGTTTGAGAGTGTCATGGCAAACTGGTGGACGCCGCGGAGCGGCCAGGTCCGTTCCGGGAAACGCTCGATGATGTACTCCGCGGGCAGCGGTGCATAGTGCGGTACTGCACCGAGCACGCGTCCGAGACCGTCAAATACGTCCTTCCAGGCGATCGATTCACCGACGATATTGAACGTCTCGTAGCACGTCTGTTCCGGTCGCTCAATGACTCCGGCCAGAGCCACCGCCGCGTCGTCGGCGTGCAGAAAATGGGTGGGCAGAACCCCGCGGTCGTGGATCATCAACGGCCGGTGGTTGAGGATTCTGTACGGCACAGTCGGATCCTCCTGCAGGAGGCTGGGCCAAGCCGAGTGATCGTTGTACGTGGCGTGAAACCGCATGATCGTGGCCGGGAAGTGTTGCCGTTTCATCGCGTCCCGGAATGCCTCTTCGGCGGCAAGCTTGTTCTTGCCGTATCCGTCGACCGGCGCGCAGGGGTGATCCTCCGTCACCGGGAAGCTCCGCGGCGGGCCGTACACCCAGGCGGTGGAGATGTAGACAAACTGCCCGCACCGTCCGGCAAAGGTTGCGACATCGGCCCGGGCGTGGTCGGGGTTCCAGCAGATGAAGTCAAAGACCGTGTCGAAGGCGCGTTGCTGCGCGACGGCCTGGAGGCCCGTCCGGTCTTCCCGGTTTCCTTGGACGATCCGCACGGTCTCCGGTAGCGCGACGCGACGTTCGCCACGGTTGAAAATCGTCACGTCGTGTCCGTCGCCGGCCAGTTTCCAGGTCAGCGACGTGGAGATCTGACCGGTACCACCGATGATCAATACGTGCATAAACCCTCCGTCTTTCGCCGAGTTAAGCGATTATTCCAGTCGGCGTACACGATGCTCAAAACCTTCCGCCTGACTCTGAGTTGTTAACGGGATGCGGACGGTTACACTGGTTCCCTCACCGGGCTTCGAGGCAATTTCCACTGCGTTTGTTGTTCCGTACGCCAACTCTATCCGCCGCTTCAAGTTGCGAATGCCGAACCCGTGTCCCTCGTCGCCAGATCTATACCGTGGATCATCCATGGTCGCCGAGTCGAATCCGATTCCGTTGTCATCGACGGTGAACACTACCTGCCGGTCGTGACGGCAAGCACGTATCATGAGTTTGCCCGGTGTCTTCAATGGCCGCAGCCCGTGCATCACAGCGTTTTCCACTACGGGTTGGAGAATCAGCTTGATACAGTAAGAATCACCAAGGTGCGGATCCACCTCAGTGCATAGCGCACACTGTAGTCCGTAGACATCGCGACACAGCGCAAAGTAGTCCTCCACGATGGCGATCTCTTGGAGTACCGGGACGACAAGGCGGCCGTCGCTCAATATCGATTTGAGAAATCTGATCAGTCTGTCGGTAAGCCCGTGTATCCTGTGCTCACCCGCCTCACGTGCGGTCCAGCGTAGGGCTGAAAGCGAATTATACAACAGGTGCGGGTTCAACTGTTCTTGGAGCAACTCGGCCTCGATCATCTTCGCATTAAGGCGCAGCTCATACTCGGTATGGATCAAGTCGTTGATACGGTCGACCATTGTGTTGAACCGGCAGTCTAGGCGCCCCAGTTCGTCGTTACCACCGATCGGTTGTAGCTCCGTTCCGGTATCGGCGGCAGCGCGGTCGATTTTGTCGGCCAGCTTCGCCAACCGATCGAGTAGCGATCGAGACAGGATACTCATCAAGCCGAGCGCTACCAGGAATGCCGCAGCTGTAAACCACGTCGCAGTCAACCGCAGAGAGCCTATTAAGGCCGTGAGGTGATCGTATGGCGCTGCGGCGAACACAGACCAGCCGGTAATCCTTGAGGTTGTTCCGTACGCTACATATTCGGTTCCATGGTGAACCAAGCGGGCGGTGTCCGATGGCTCGCCGGCCGCTTCAGAAAACTGCTGGCGTAGAAAAGGAAGGACGTCGGGAATGAACGTATCGGGATCGGTTCCCGCGACCAGTCTGCCATCACCGGACACCAGCGCCAGTACCCAACCGTCACGGAAGGAACCGCCTCTCAAAACTCGTGAGATGGACTCCAAGGGGATCGAAAGCCGGACGGCGCCTATCGACTCGCCGGTGCGGAAATCCACCAACCGGCGGAAGAGTACCGCTTGATCCCGCCGCGACGTACCGGATCCCGGGGCAGCCAGCCACGTTACACTATGCTCACGCCCGACCGTTTGCGTGTACCATGGCTCGGATGTAAGCCCTTCAGACGAGCGAAAACCGACACCATGGATGCCGTCTCCCAACGAAAACACCGCCGGATTCGCCGTATACACGGTGACCTCACTGCTGGTTTCGTATGCAGTCGGCACGATGCCGTACGGATACATCGGACCGTTAAACCCAAAGACCACGGGGCGCAATATGGAGTGCACTTCCTCGATCAACATTGCACGGTCGAGCGGTCTTCCAGGATGCATCTGTAACAGTTGAATCAGTCGCCGGTTTTGGACCAGGACATCGCTCTTAATCAGTACGGTCTCAAAATGGTAATCAAGGTAGTCTTGAACTTGCCGTACGCTGGAGACTACCGCAGCATTCTCCGTTTCTAGTAGCCTGGCTTTTGAGATCAGATAATGGACAACACCAAGGCCTGTCACCGGCACCAACGTGACAATACCCGCAATGACCACAAGCTTTGTCCGAATTGGTGTGTCAAGGAGAAATCTTCCGGTGATCCTGTTCAACACCTCGCGGACGTACGTCAGCCAAGCTCCGATCCGTTCAGACATCCGTTCCCCTCTGCCTGTACTCGTTCAGCGTCATCCCGGTGAACCGCCGAAACAGCGCGTTGAAGTTAGGGAGATGGCGGTATCCGACCGTCGCGGCGACCTCGTAGAGTCGCATCTGGGGTTTGGCCAGAAGGGTTTTGGCATGAGCGATCCTTGCTCGGACAACGAACGAGGGGATCGTCTCCCCGGTACGACGTTTGAAGATGGAATTGAGATGGTTCGCACTGAACATGAAGTGACCGGCAAGGGTGTCAAGCGTCAGGACGTCCTCAAGGTGATCCCAGACGTGATCCTTGATCATCTGGACCAGACAGGCGTCTCGATCGTGACTGGGGTGTTGAACGGCAGCTCTTACCTCGCGGAGCATACCGCAAAGCCACATCAGGCAGGCACGGCGGGTGCGGACGTGTTCCAGTGACTCCCAGGAGTAATCGGAATGATCAAGGATGCTGCGCACATTGACATCGTGTTCGGCGGTGATCAGTATCGTACCCACCACGGCGTCCACCAAAAAAGCGCGAA
>SLST01000325.1 GCA_007130265.1 Spirochaetales bacterium | reverse complement strand
GAGCGGCCGCGGAGCTGGTTGTCGATGCGCCGGCTCTCGTGGCGTTCGGTGCCGAGCACGTAGAGCCCGCCGGCTTCCTGAACCTCACGGTACTGCGCCCGCCATGATTCCCGCTCGCGCTCGAAGGAGGCCATGTACTCGTCGTGCGGCGCATCGGTTCCGACCTTTCTCCGGGCGCGGTATTCGGGATTCCCGCCGAGCTTGATGTCCGTACCGCGGCCGGCCATATTGGTCGCTATTGTAACCGCCCCTTTCGCGCCGGCCTCCGCGATGATCAAAGCTTCACGCGCGTGGTTCTTGGCGTTCAGCACTTCATGTCGTATGCCGCGCCGTGTGAGCATCCCGTCGAGCAGCTCCGAGCGCTCGATCGATGCGGTGCCGACGAGAACCGGCTGCCCCTTGTCGTGAAGCCTCTGGATCTCGTCGCAGATTGCCTCGTACTTCTGGGGTGCGTCGACGTAGATCACGTCATCCTGGTCGATCCGGACGACCGGCCGGTTGGTGGGGATCACCACGACGTCAAGCCCGTAGATCTTGCCAAACTCCTTGGCTTCGGTCTCGGCGGTGCCGGTCATTCCGGAGATCTTGTCGTACATGCGGAAAAAGTTCTGGAACGTGATGGTCGCGAGGGTCCGGTTTCGCTCGGCGATATGGATCCCTTCCTTCGCTTCTATGGCCTGATGCAGGCCGTCTGAGTAACGGCGTCCATGGAGTATGCGCCCCGTGAACTCGTCGACTATCTCGACCTTGCCGTCGGCGACGACGTACTGCTGATCCTTGTGGAAGAGTTTGTGCGCGCGCAGTGCCTGGGTCGCGAGGTGGATAAACTCGAAGTTCTCGTCTACGAACATCGAGTCGGAGATCACCTTGGCTCGCTGCAGAACCTCTTCGAGATGTGCGAGCCCCTGCTCGGTGAACGAGACGCGCTTTGACTTCTCGTCGAGCTTGTAGTCGCCGATCGGTTCCTCGGGATAGTCGTTGGTCTCCGGGTCCTTCTCGCACTCCTCAAGCTGATTCACGACGCGGTTGACCGCCGCGTACTTGCGCGTATCGTCCTCCGCCGGCCCTGAGATGATCAACGGGGTTCGGGCTTCGTCGATCAGAATGGAGTCGATCTCATCGATAATACCGTAGCTATGCCCGTTCTGGACCTTTCGGTCGGAGTCGAAGCGCATGTTGTCGCGCAGGTAGTCAAATCCGAACTCGTTGTTCGTTCCGTAGGTGATATCCTTGCGGTACGCCTCCTTGCGCGCATCGTTGTCCATCTCGCTGAGGATGACCCCGACGCTCACTCCCAGGTAATCGTAGATCGGCTTCATCCATGCGGCGTCGCGTTCGGCGAGGTAGTCGTTCACGGTGACGACATGCACTCCTCGTCCCGTGAGCGAGTTCAGATAGGCGGCCGTCACGCTACTGACGGTCTTGCCCTCGCCCGTCTTCATCTCCATGATCTTGCCCTGATGAAGCACGATCCCTCCGAGGATCTGCACGTCGTAGAGCCGCTCGCCGAGCGTTCTGCGAGCGGCTTCTCGCACGAGCGCGAAAGCCTGCGGGAGCAGGGAGTCGAGCGACTCTCCCCCGGCGATCCGGTTGCGAAACTGTGCGGTCTGCTCGCGATACTCGTCGGCGGTGAGCGACATGGCCCATGGTTCGACCGCGTTGACCGTGTGCAGAATCGGGAGCAGCGCCTTGAGATCGGCTTCGGTCTTCGAGCCGAACAGCGCCTCAATGAGGTTCTGAAGCATACCGTGAATGTAGCGGGCGGGTGAGAGTCCGGTCAAGATTGACATCGGGCAGCTGCGGCAGGTAGTATGCGCGTACCAGATGCCGCGACTTTCACCCTCCAGGACCCTGTTTTCCGTTCTGATGCTCGTGTCGTTCCTTCTCGTTGGCTGTAGTCGGACCCAAGTACCGGTTCTCCAGCGTGAGGGGCTCTTCTCTCTTCAGTACGGCAAGATGGAGGACCAGGTCTCGCTCTTTCTCGACGGATCCGCGGTGACCCGCAAGACTCGGCTTGCGATGCGGGGCGGGCTGTTCTATCTCGCAAGCGGGTATACCAACCGAATCATGGAGCTCACGTCCTTCGGTGATCTGCTTACCCTCTACTACAACCCCGCCCAGAATCCGCGGCCGGTCATGCTTCAGTCCGGATCCGACGGTGGTCGGGTGTCAAACCGACGTGCCTTTCAGTATTCCTTCAACACGGTGGGCGAGATAGCCGTTGCGAGCGACAGCACGCTGCTTGTCGAGGACCAGGTGCCCGATCGCGTCGCCGTGTTTGACGAGGATCTCGGGGTCATGCTGAATCGGGTAGTCGTCAGGCTCGATCGAGCGGGACGACAGATCGACTATCTCGGTCAGGAGGGCATTGGCGGGGCGTTCTTTCCCTATATCAATGCAATCGACGTTACCTCGACCGATGAGATCGTCGTGACGGCGATAGCGCCCCCACGGACGATCGTGTACTGGTTCGCGGCTGACGGTACGCTCCTGCGCCGCATTGATATCACTCCGGACACGCTGCCGGTTCCTACCGAAATCGCCGCTGCGCCCCTGCTCGAGACGGTTCGTCCCGACCATGACCTGCGTCGGCTCTACCTGAAAGTCAACTACTACGTCCGGGAACGACACGGGCCCGCGCAGAGAATCGAGTCTGTGGATCGGCTGATGAGCCGGGTGTACTGGATCAATATCGACGACGGCGGTTACGAAGGGTACGTGGAGGTGCCGCGCAACGTGCGGCGAGATTCACTGTTCGCGACGTCGGCAGATGAGCAGGAGTTCTACTACGAGCTCATCGGCGCCGCACCGGGTGAGCACCTCTTCCTGCTCAGTAAGGAGAGTCGCGAGCAGAGTCAGCTCCTCATCCTGCACACCAGCGGCCAGGTAATACGCCGTCGAACGCTCGATATCGACTACAATGAGATCGTGATCCGGGACCTCGACCTGTCGAACAATGGGATTCTCAGCGCGATGTTTGCGACACGCGAGGAGGTATCGATCGTCTGGTGGCGAACCGATCGCCTGTTCGAGGGGAGGCAGGCGCGGTGAAGCTCGTGAGTTCTGCCGCGATGCGGGAGATCGACCGCCGCTCCCAGGACGAGTACGGCATTCCTGAGCTCGTGTTGATGGAGAGCGCCGGTTTGCGGGCATGGGATGTGCTGCGAGCGCGGATCGACTCCATCCGTCGCTCGGCATCTATCTGCTTCGCCGCGGGACGCGGCAACAACGGCGGTGACGCGCTCGTGATGGCCCGCTACGCGGCGCTGGACGGCTTTCAGGCGCTGGTAGTGCTTGCCGCAGAGGAGGACTCTCTGGGAGAGCAGGCACGGCTCCATGCCGGGATCCTGCGAAACCTTGGGGTGCCGGTGTGTGAGTGGCCGAGCGCGGAAGATCAGTGCCGGAAGACGATCGCTTCGAGTGAGGTGATCGTTGACGGTCTTGCGGGAACGGGCATTCACGGCGAGTTGCGCTCGCCGCTCGACGCGATATGCGCGGCGATCAACGCTTCAGACGCGTGTGTTGCCGCGGTCGACGCGCCGAGCGGTCTCGGTGAGCACTGGCGCATCGGCATGCCGGTCGTGCAGGCGCGGTGGTCACTGACAATCGGGCTTCCCAAGACCTGCCTCTTTGCGCCTTCGGGTCGCTCTCTGTGCGGGGAGATTGTCACGGTCCCGCTCTCGTTCCCCACCGCGCTCATCGAGAGCCCTGATCTGCCGGGCGAGCTGATCGAGTCTTCGGATCTCGACCGCCTGATCGAGCCGCTCGGCGCCGGTGACTACAAGACCAGACGCGGGGTCGTCGCGGTCGTCGGGGGCGCGATCGGGACGACCGGAGCCCCCGTCCTCGCTGCCGACGCCGCAGCCCGCTGCCGTGCCGGACTCGTGACGATCTATGCCGACGCGTCCGTGCACGCGATCGTTGCGTCGCTCGTGCGATCGGTAATGGTGCGGCCGTTCGACAACCTCGAGGCCGCCCTCGAGGGGGCCGATGCGGTCGTTGTGGGCCCGGGGTGGGGTACCGGCGGCTCGCGCACATCACAGCTCGAGATGATCGTGCGCGGAGCGCGGCGAGGGGTCATCGACGCCGACGGTCTGAACCTGCTCGCGGGCGTTGTCGCAGATGGGTCGCGAATCGCACTCGACGAGAGTTGGGTCCTCACTCCTCATCCGGGAGAGCTCGCGCGCCTGCTCGGGGTCGATACGAGCTCGGTCACCGAAGAGTTTTTTGACGCGAGCGCGAGGCTCGCCGCGCGTACCGGAGCGGTAGTCGTCGGGAAGGCGAGCACCACCGTCGTCGCTCATCCGGACGGCCGGTTCGCGGTGATCGACGGTATGAACGCTGCAATGGGTACCGGTGGTAGCGGAGACGTCCTCGCCGGGGCCATCGGCGGGCTTCTCGCCGGAGGCATGGACGGATGGACCGCCGCCCGTGCGGCCGCGTTGGCGCACCAGCAAGCCGGGCGATCGCTTCGCGCTCGTGTCGGACTCTTCCTTGCGGAACAGTTGCCGGCTGAGATAGGGAGGATCGTCGATGTCGGCGGCGCGGCGCGGCGGTGACGAGACACGAGAACCCGACCGATTCGTGCGGCACTACGATCGTGAGGAGCGGCTTGCGCTTAAGCAGGATCACGAGCCCGAGCGCGGCGGGCTTTTCGCGCGCAACCGCTCTCTTCTGATCATCCTGCTCGACATCGTCCTGGTTCTGGTGATGTTCGTGCTCTATCTGCTCTTTGTACGCCCCGAACCGGCGTTGACGCAGATGGACGGGTTTACCCTTGGCGGCAGTGCCTTTGCGTTTGATGCCGAGATCTACCTCACTTTGACGGTCGGCCGACCCGCAGACGCGCCGCTGCTCGACGGCGCCGAGACGCTCGTGCAGGTCGCCTTTCCAGACGGCAGCGTCCTCACCGACACTTTGCCTACCGATACCGAGTACCCGACGATCGTTCGCCACGTGCTCGCGGCTGAACACGCCGAACGTTTTCTCCAACGGGACGAGGTGCCTGTCGAGGTAACCCTTCGCGGTCGGACTCAGACGTACCAACTGCCGCTCCATTGACCGCCTGAAGCCCCCACGATATCCTCATACAAGGAGAGGCCCCGAATGTATCAAGTCTATCTGCTGTCGATCGTCACTCTGGTTCTCGCGAGTGTCAGTCTCGGATTCGACCAGCTGCACGAGAAGCTGCGGGTCGGCGCGTTCTTCAGCGCCGACGTCTTCAGGAGCGCGGGGTTCCGGTTCGGGCTGGGGACGGTGACGATGCTGGTCGGCTTCTTCCAGTTCCTCAGCGTGCATCCCGACGATGTCATCATCATAGGCGACATCGTTCCCGCGATCGCCGGTATGGTTCTTGGCGGCACGCTGATGCTCGCGTACTACTGCGAAAAACGTACCGTGGAGTCGGGTTTCGTCGACCGACTCGAGGCGATCTTCCTGAACAACGCGGAGAACCTGGCGTACCTCGGACTGCTTGTCGCGGTCCTGCACTTCTTCTTCCATCGTGTGCTGTTTCTCTGAGCCGACGCGCATCTCAACGGCCGCGCTCATTCGTCGCGGCGACCGCCTGCTGCTCGTGCGTCGTGCCGCCGGCGGGGATCTCAGCGAATGCTGGGAGCTGCCCGGAGGGAAGGCCGATCCGGGCGAGCATCCTGCGCAGGCGCTGAAGCGCGAGTTGCAGGAGGAGCTCGGGATCGAGGCCGACGTCGGGACGCCGGTCGGCGAAGCGCAGTTCGTGCATCGCGGCGAACGCTATCGTCTGATCGGGTACGAGGTTGTTGTCGCGAACAGCGAGGTCGCGCTGCACGAGCACGAGGAGTACGGGTATTACACGATTGACGAGGCGCTCAACCTGCGACTCGCGCCGTCGGACGGTTCGCTGCTGCGATCGCTCCTCGCATAGCCCCCGTCTCGTGTCCGACTAGATCACCGTTCCAGCCGGGATCACGCCGTTCTTCGGGACAACGATGATTCCGTCGCGCACGTGGTAGTCTCCGTAGTCGCCGTCATCGAGAACCCGACCGTCCACGCCGATCCGGCACCCGGCGCCGATACGGGTGTCCTTGTCGATGATCGCCCGGGCGATTCGGGTGTCGGACCCGATTCCGAGGTCCGGAATGCCGTGGTCGCGGTTGAGCACGCGCTGTTCATGCGTCTCGTAGTAGTCGGCGCCCATGCAGATCACGCCGTCCAGATCGGCCCCGGACTCAATAATCGTTCGGATTCCGACGACCGAATGCCGGATGGTGGCGTTCGTGATGATGCTTCCGTCGGCGGCGATCGAGTTGGACAAGACGCACGAGTTGAACTTGCTCGCCGGAAGGTCGCGACGACGGGTGTAGATGGGCGAGTGCTCGACGTAGAAGTTGAACGCCGGGTTGATGCTTGCGAGGTTCAGGTTGGTATCGTAGAAGTTCCGGATCGTTCCGATATCCTCCCAGAACCCCGAGTAGAAATAGCCTCCGGCCTTCTCGCTCTCGATCATCATCGGGATGATCTCTTTGCCGAAGTCGGCGAGGTCGTTGTCGAGCGCGCGTTCGAGCGCGGAGGCCTTGAAGAAGTAGATGCCCATGGAGGCGAGGTACTCACGGCCCTCGGCAAGGAGCGCCCTGTCCGGGTGCAGCTCGGGGGGGATCTTCAGGTGAGAGATGTCGACATCGGCCGGCGGTTTCTCTATGAACTCGGTGATCCTGGTGCTCGGGTCGACGTTCAGTATCCCGAGGCTTTCGGCCTGGTGTCGGTCTACGGTCGTAGCCGCGATCGTGACATCGTTGTCGTGCTCGATGTGCTGGCGGAAGAAGTCCTCGAGATCCATGCGGTAGAGCTGGTCGCCGGAGAGGATGAGGTAGTGCTCGGGCCTCTGCGTTCGGAAGTGGACGAAGTTCTTGCGAACGGCGTCTCCTGTGCCCTCATACCACCCCTGATGGTCGAAGGTCTGTTCGGCCGCGAGAATCTCCACGAACCCTCTGGTGAAGGCGTCAAAGAGGTAGGTGCTGCCGATGTGCAGGTGCAGCGATGCGGTATTGAACTGCGTGAGCACATAGATCTTCTTGAACCCGGCGTTGATGCTGTTTGACAGGGGGATGTCGACGAGCCGATACTTTCCACCGAACGGCACGGCCGGCTTCGCTCGGTCTTTGGTGAGCGGGTAGAGTCGGGTTCCCTTGCCGCCGCCGAGGACGATCGTCAAGACGTTGGTTTTCGGCATCGCTGTAGTCTACGTCGCGCCGTGACGGCGGTCAATAATCGAAAGATGAGGATTGCGCAAAAAGCGAATCGTACTATGATGCAGTCAATGGATCGAGTGTCCGAAGTCATCAAGAGTCTCGAAGACGACGTGGCCTTCATGGCGGGTGTCACCAGATGGGAGCGCATGCCGGCGCGGGAGGGCTTGCACGAGGGGCTCCCGGCCGACATTGACCCACGGCTCGATTCGGCGCTTCGCGGACGTGGCATCGACTCACTCTACACGCACCAGGCCGAGTCGTATCGCGCTGCGCGTGCGGGAAAGGACTTCGTGGTCGTCACACCCACCGCCTCCGGCAAGACGCTCTGCTACAACCTTGCGGTCCTGCAGTCGATACTCGAGACGCCGGAGAGTCGGGCGCTCTACCTCTTCCCGACGAAGGCCCTCAGCCAGGACCAGCAGTCTGAGCTCAACGAGTCGGTCATCGCAGGCGAGCTTGGTGTGAAGATTGTGACCTATGACGGAGACACCCCGGTTTCGCTCCGCGTGTCCGCCCGCGACAAGGGGCAGATCGTCATCTCAAACCCGGACATGCTTCACGCCGGGGTATTGCCCAACCATCCGAAGTGGATCAAGTTTCTTCGGAATCTCAAATACGTCGTGATCGACGAGCTCCACACCTATCGGGGCATCTTCGGATCGCACATGACGAATCTGATCAGGCGGCTGAAGCGTATCGCGTCGTTCTATGGGTCCGATCCCGTGTTCATCTGCTGTTCGGCAACGATCGGGAACCCTGGTGATCTGGCCGCCCGGATCGTCGAGAAGGAGATGGTTCTCATCGATCGCAACGGCGCCCCCTCAGGGGAAAAGCACCTGATTCTCTACAACCCGCCGCTTGTCGACCGGGTACAGGGAATCCGCCGTGGCGTGGTCAACGAAAGTCAGCGGATCGCGCTCCGCTTCCTGCGGGCCGGCGTGAAGACGATCGTGTTCAGCCGTTCGCGCACGCGAACCGAGCTCATCGCGAGTTACATCAACAAGAGCCTCGCAAACGCGTACAACGAGAACTCGCGGATCCGGGTGGAAGCGTATCGTGGCGGGTATCTGCCGAACGAGCGCCGAGCGATCGAGCGTGGGCTGCGCGACGGGTCGGTCCATGGGGTCGTCTCGACGAACGCGCTCGAACTCGGAATAGATATAGGAGGACTCGATGCGGCGGTCCTCGGCGGGTACCCGGGATCGGTCGCTTCGGCCTGGCAGCAGGCCGGACGTGCGGGGCGGCGGAGCACCGTGAGCCTCGCGGTGATCGTGGCGTCGGCCGCCCCGATCGATCAGTACATCGTCAAACACCCCGAGTACTTCCTTGGCCGGTCGCCGGAAAACGGATTCGTCGATCCGGACAATATGTACGTACTCACCGACCATCTGAAGTGCGCCGTCTTTGAGCTGCCGTTCCGCGATCGCGGCGGCTTTCCGGAGGGCAGCGAAGCAATCCTCGACTATCTCGAGGAGAGTGGCGTCGTGCGCCGAACCGGCGATGCGTACTACTGGGCCGACCGCTCGTACCCGGCGGAGCACGTATCGCTTCGCAGCGCGACGAGCGACAACGTCATCATCGTAGATACCACCAAGGGGCGCCACGAGGTGATCGGCGAAATGGACCGCCCGTCGGCCAAAGAGCTGATTTTCGACAACGCCATCTACATCCACCGCGGTAACCAGTACGTCGTAACGCAGCTCGATCTCGAGAACCGACGCTGCTACGTGGAGACGAGCGATGTGAACTACTTCACCGATGCGCTCGTGAAACGCGACATCAAGGTGCTCGAGGAAGACGAGCACCACGCGGCCGCCGGTTGCCGGATCGTGGTAGGCGATATTCTCGTCCGCAGCCAGGTCACCAAGTTCAAGAAGCTTCGATTTGCGACGCACGAGAACGTCGGCTACGGCGAGATATCCCTGCCCGAGGAGGAGATGCATACGAGGAGCATTGTGATGCTGTTTGACCCGGAGAGTCGGTCAGGTTCCGCGCTCGGTGCGCTCGATCCGGCCGAGATTGGCCCGGCGCTCTCACGGATCGGTACGCTCGTTCGCAACGTCGCGCCGGTGTTCCTGCTCTGCGACCCGCGCGATATCGGCGTCGCAGAGCGCGTGCGCGATCCCCACTTCGGGGTGCCGGCGCTCTATGTCTACGACTCGTACCCGGGCGGCAGCGGGTTGAGCGAGGCCTTCCTGTCGCGCGTCGAAGACGTGCTCGGCG
>SLST01000583.1 GCA_007130265.1 Spirochaetales bacterium | reverse complement strand
GCCGACGTGATCTTCATGTGGGACTGGTGGATTCGAGAGAATCCGCAGCACGCGATCGATCTCTCTGAGGTGTGGAATCGCCACGAAGCGAGCATCGTTCCTCCGGCGATTACCGCGGACGAAAAGGTGGCCGGCGTTCCCTTCACCATGGTGGCGAAGCCCGGATTTTGGTACCGCCAGTCGTTCTTTGATCAGCACGGCCTTTCCGAGCCTGAGTCCTGGGATGAGTTCACCGACCTGCTGCAGCAGATCGGCGAGATATCGGGGATCCGGAACCCGATCGCAACCGGAAACGGCGTCGGCTGGCCGATCAGCGACATCACGGAGCACTTCCTGATCGCCTACGGCGGCCCGGAGTTGCAGCTCGACCTGATCGACGGCTCGGTCGACTGGCAGAGCTCCCGCGTACGGACCGTTTTCCAGAACCGCCTCGTGCCCTTGCTCGAAGCAGGCGCGTTCAGCGATCCGATCGAGTGGACGCAGGCGGTTGAACTGTGGTGGGACGGCGACTACGGACTCTACTTCATGGGGAACTGGCTCACCGGTATGGTTGCAGACGCCGGTGACCTTGGGGTGTTTCCGCTGCCGGAGGCCACCGCCATTGTGACTGGGCCCGACACCTTTTTCATCCCCGAGTACTCGGACCAGCAGGGCCTTGCCCGGCAGTTCGCGGACTTCCTGCTGAGCCGGGAGGGACAGCGGATTCGCGCGGAGACCGGCGGAAAGCTGATCATCCGCAACGACATTCCGTCCTCTGTCTACCCCGAGCCCGATCAGGCGGTTGCGGCGGTTGTCGCCGGGATGGACACGACCGTACCCGACCTGGATGACACGATCGGCGGCGACTGGCAGCCCACGTTCTGGGACCAGTTGAAGCTGCTGTGGGTACAGCCGAACCAGCTCGGCGATGTGCTTCGGCGGCTCGATCAGGCGCGATAGCGATCAGGATGTCATCGTCAGGTGACTATTGAGAAGAGGCCCCGGACCGTCGGTACGACGGAACGGGGCCCTCTTTGTCGACCTGGAGGTATCCATGACCAAGCGTCAGGCAGAGCTCGGTTCGGCGGCCGTGTTCGTGTTTCCGGCAGTCACGATCATGGGCGTGTTCATCATCTACCCGGCCGTGGCGACGCTCGTATTGAGCTTCCTCGATGCGGACGGCAGCTTCGTGGGGCTGCGCAACTTCATTACCGTGCTGACGCACGAGGATACGATCAACGTGGACCGGTTTCCGACGCGCAGCCCGCCCTGGGGGTCGCTCATCCACAACGGCCTGTGGATCATCGTCCACCTCCCGATCACGCTCCTGCTCGGCATCATCCTTGCCAACCTGCTGCACAACATCATTGGCGGCCCGATCATCAAGGCGATTATCTTCATCGGCATGGTCGTGCCGATGATCGTCGGCGGGGTGATCATCAGGTTTCTCTTTGATTCGAGCTCGGGAATCGTGCCGCATCTCCTGCGGTCGCTCGGTTCCGAGGGCCTCGTCACGAGGACCTGGACCGCCTACCCGCAGACGTCACTCGCCTCGCTGATCCTCGGCTCGATCCTGCTGTGGACCGGTTTCAGCCTGACGATGCACGCCTCGGGTCTCTCGACGATTCCCAAGGAGCTCTACGAGGCGGCGGACGTGGACGGAGCGAGCGTGTTGACCAAGTTCTTCAGGATCACCATCCCGATGCTCGCCCCCGTGACATCGGTCGTTGTCGCGATGACGCTGCTCTGGGAGATCAAGATCTTCGACATCGTCTACGCCGCGACCGAAGGTGGCCCGGGCGGCTCCTCAATGGTTCTGTCGCTCCAGATGTACCGGTACGCATTCAGACGGCTCGACCACAATCTCGCGGCTACGGTAGCGACGATCCTGAGCATGTTCACGCTCGTGGTGGGACTGTGGCTGCTCAAGCGTCAGAGAAAGGGGGATGGCACATGAAGCGCGTTACGCCCGGGCGGGCGATGCAGTACGTACTCGCCTACGCATTCGCCGTCGTCTGGCTCATTCCGTTTCTTGGGGTGATCGTGACGTCCGTGAGTCCGTTCGCGGAGGTCGTCCGCGGTTGGTGGAACGTTGACATCCGGAACATGTCACTACGCAACTACGCAGGGGCATGGGCTCACGACACGATGCCGATCGGTCAGGGTGTGGCGAACTCGTTCATCGTGACGGTCCCGGCTACGATCGTGCCCATGCTGCTCGGTTCGATGGCGGCGTACGGGTTCCTTCGGTTCCGGTTTCCGCTCCGCACCACGATGTTCATCACGATCGTCCTTCTGCTCGCGATTCCACAGCACATGGTCGCGGTGCCGCTCTTCCAGATACTGAATGGGCTTGGTCTCATCAACACCTATTGGGGGCTGATCGTGGCGCACTGCGCCTGGGGCATGCCGTGGATCGTACTCTTCCTTCGCGGCTACTTCTCCACCCTTCCGATGGAGATCGAGGAGTCGGCACGAATCGACGGCGCGGGAACACTCGCGACATTCTTCCGCGTCGTGCTCCCGATGAGCTGGCCCGGTCTCGCCTCCGTTTTTGCGCTGCAGTTCACCTGGGTCTGGAACGACTTCTTCCTGGCCCTCATTACGGTGTACCATCCCGATCGTCTGGTCGCCACGCAACGGATTCCACTGCTGAGGGGACAGTACCATGTCGACTGGGGCATCCTGACCTCCGCCGCGGTCTTGACGACGCTCGTTCCGCTGCTGGTTTTCATACTGCTTCAGAAGTACTACGTGAAGGGGTTCGTCGGGTTCTCGTCCAAGTAGCGCCATGAAAAGAGGGGTATCCGCCAGGGACGTAGCAGAGCGCGCCGGGGTCTCCCGCACTACGGTCTCGTTCGTCCTCAACAACACAGCGGGAGTCGTCATCTCAGAGGAGACTCGCGCGCGCGTGCTGCGCGCCGCGCGCGAGCTCGGATATGTTCCGAACGAACAGGCGCGAAGCCTCTCGATGACGCGCCATCACGCCGTCGGCGTGTTCATCTGCCACCCTCGCTCGCCCTTCGCCGACTCGTTCGTCCTGCCTCTCATCGAAGGCATCAGTCGGGTCCTCAACAAGCACCGGTATCAGCTCGTCCTGCAGCAGGTCGGCATGCGGGGTGTCGATTACACCCGGCTGATCGCGGAGGACGACGTGGACGGGGTGATCCTGATCAACCCGCATCATCACGATGAGGCACTCGGGGGACTGCTCGAGCGCGGCTTTCCCACCGTGGTGATCGGAAGTTTCCGCGCCGGCCGGGTCAGTGAGGTCGACGTGGACAACCGCGCCGCCGCGCGCGAGGCGGTCGAGCATCTCGTCGGACTGGGGCACGAGAGGATCGCCTTTATAAGCCATGCGCCGCTCGACTTCCCGGCCGCCGCCGAGCGCAGGCGCGGGTTCCTCGACGCGATCCGCGAGGCGGGCGCAGAGTCCCACGGGGACCACGTCTATGAGGCGGTCGGCGCCTTCTCCGAGGAGAGCGGCTACCGCTGCACGGAGACGCTGCTCGAGCGGCGTCCGCGGCCGACGGCTCTCTTCGCCGGCAACGACATGGTAGCCTACGGAGCGATGCAGGCGGCGAAGGACGGCGGGTTACGGGTTCCGGACGACCTGTCGATCGTCGGTTTCGACGACGACTACCTCTCGAGGTACACGAATCCGCCCCTGACCACGATCGCCGTTCCGGCGGCGAGTCTTGGCGCGGAGGCCGCGCGCCTTGCGGTCGCCACCATCTCGCGTCCGTACGAGCAGGATCCGGGGCGTCTCGTGCTTTCGCATCACCTCTCGGTTCGCGGGACGTGCGGACCGCCCGGGCCGCCCGGGCCGCCCCGAGGCCGCTTCGCACCTTCGTCCTGATGGGCTATACTGGCTCCCATGAGACTCGGCGGACCGGTTACCCCTGCAGAGCGTACCCCTGAATCGTGGCTTTCCGCACTCGAGGCGAAACGCTATCGTGCTGCCTACTGCCCGCTCGCGGTGGAGGCTGACCGCGCCGAGCGCGCCGAGTACCGCGCCGCCGCACGCGAAGCCGACGTCGTCATCGCGGAGGTCGGCGCGTGGAGCAATCCTCTCTCGATTGACCCGACGACGGCGGACGGGGCGTTCGAAAGGATCGTCGCTTCGCTGCGGCTGGCAGACGATGTGGGTGCGAGGTGCTGCGTCAACATCGCTGGGTCTCGAGGCGTGAAGTGGGACGGGCCGGATCCGCGCGATCTGACCGACGAGACCTTTGATGCGATCGTGGCACTGGTGCGACGGATTCTCGACGAAGCCGATCCGCGCACCGCATCGTACACGCTTGAACCAATGCCGTGGATGTACCCTGATTCAGCCGAAAGCTACGCGCGGCTGATCGCGGCCGTGGACCACCCGAGGTTCGGCGTTCATTACGACCCGGTGAATATCGTGAACTCGCCGGGGAAGTACTTCACCACCGGCCGGGAGATCGCGGACTTCGTCTCACGGCTCGGGCCGCGGATCGTCTCGGTGCACGCGAAAGACATCATCCTGCGCGACGGACTGACCACGCACCTCGACGAGTGCATCCCGGGGGAGGGCGGTCTCGACTACGAGGTGCTCCTGCGTGAGCTCGACCGTCTCGATCCTGATCTGCCGGTGATGACCGAGCACCTCGAACGAGACGAAGAGTACGACCAGGCGGCCGCCCACATCCGGGAGGTGGCAGCGCGACTCGGAGTCGGGCTGTAACCGCCCTGGGGGCAGGCCGAGTCAGCTCTCCGGTCCGTAGGCGCGGAACGTCTCCACCCCAGGCTTCAGCAGGTATACTACGTCCTTCCGTTCCACCGCGATCCTGACCTTGTCCCGCAGGCTCTGATCGTTGTTCAGGTGGGTGAGCAGCTCGCGCGTCGGGTTGAACGCCACCGGGTTTCCGACGAGCTCGAACATCGATCGGTCGCCCATCGTGTCGCCGTAGGCACAGCTCGCCGCGAGGTCAATATCATAGGCGCGCACGAATCCGGCGATCGCATCACGCTTGCTGTCAGAGTCCCACATCTGCTCGATCTCTCCCGTGTATCGGTCGTTCTTGTCGAGCAGGTAGCGCGTGCCGATGCAGTCGGTGATCCCGTAGCGCTCGGCCATCTTGCGCACGAGATAGTCCGGGCTTCCGGAGATGAAGATGACCGCGTGCCCGGCCGCCTTGTGCCCCTCGATGCGGTTGCGCGTGTACATGTAGACGTTGTCGCCCTTGAGATCGACGACCTGGTTCGTGATGAACTCCATCTTCGCCTTCTGGAGACCCCTCATCGAACGCACGTAGACCTCGGCGAGCCCGAGCATGTAATCGTCGTAGTTGCCGCGGCGCTTCTGCCAGTTCTCGTAGCTCTCCTTGATCTCCGTGTGCCACAGTGCTTCGTCGAGCACCTCGTACTTGAGCAGCTTCTTGAAATGCTCGATCATCAGTGACTCACGGTAGAGGGTCCCGTCTATGTCGAAGAACGCGGCGGTTCGCATGGAAAGAGTATAGCGCGAAACGGCCTTGACAGCTCCCGGCGATTCCGGTTCTATCCGCGCATGGCGAAGAGCGAAGCGAGCGATGACCGCGTCGGAACGACGACCTGGGCGCTGGTTCTGGACATGGACGGTGTGATCGTCGACACGGAGCCGCTCTACATCCGCATCGACGCGCTCGTCTGTCGCGAGCTCGGGGTCGACGTCGAGGAGGTGGAGTTCGAACGGTGCGTCGGTCAGCGTGCGCCGGAGATGTGGGCCGAGCTGCGCGAGCGGTTCGCTCTGCCGGCCTCCGTCGACGAGTTGCTTGCGCGCGCCGCCGCGCTCCACCGGGAGGCCGTTGATGCCGGCGAGCGGCCCCCGCCGGTTCCGGGCGTACTCGCCCTGATCGAGGATCTGCACCGTCGCCGGGTTCCGGTTGCGGTTGCCTCGTCGACTCCCGCCGCCTCGGTCGACCGCGTGCTCGATCGGTTGCGGATACGCGAGCTCATCGCGAACCGAATCGGCGGCGATCAGGTAACCCGTGCGAAACCTGACCCTGAGATCTACCTGCGAGCCGCGGATGCACTCCGGGTACCGCCGTCTGCCTGTGTCGCGATCGAGGACTCGGTGCCGGGAGTGTCCGCCGCACGAGCGGCCGGGATGGTGTGCGTGGGTCTCCGGAATCCGCGCTACCGGTCGCAGGATCTCTCCCACGCGACGGTCGTGGTGGAGTCGCTCCTCGAGCTCGATGTCGAGCGGCTTGCCGGGCTCGTTCGGGGCCGCGAACAGGACGGCTGACCGGTCGTCTCGCCCCCGCGCCGGCCGTCTCGCCGCCGCGGACATCTGGGGCTATACTTGTCCGGGGAGGCCGCGTGAAGCTACGACTCTGGGGCGTGCGAGGATCGATACCGGTTCCGGGACCGACGACCGTTGGGTACGGCGGCAATACTACGTGTCTCGAGCTGCGCTACGGTGACGACGAGAAACTCATCATCGTGGGAGCCGGTAGCGGGATCAAGCCGCTCGGCGACAAGATCGTTCGTGAGGATCTGCCGAAGGGACCGGTGACGGCGAAGCTGTTTCTGAGCCACACGCATTGGGATCACATCATCGGATTTCCCTTTTTCGTGCCGATCTTCATCCCCGGCACCCGCCTCGACCTCTACAGCCCGGTGAACTACGAAGAGCGCAGCGTGGAAGAGATCATCGGGATTCAGCTGAGTTACCAGTACTTCCCCGTCAGGCAGAGCGAGCTCTCAGCCCAGATCAGCTATCACAGTCTCAAGGAGGAGGTGATGGAGCTCGACGACGGGATGAAGATCACGACCAAGTTCCTGAACCACCCGGTCAGCACGCTTGGGTACCGGTTCGACTACGGCGGTCGTTCGCTCGTCACCCTCTACGACCACGAGCCGTTCCGCAACGTCTTTCCAACCGATCCGGACGCCGATGGGTATGACGAGGCCGCGGCGAGCGAAGGTGAAGAGGTCGCCGCGCAGGAAAACGCCCGCATCCGCGCCTTCTATGCCGGGGCCGACGCGGTGATTCACGACGCGCAGTATACCCAGGCGGAATACGACGAGAAGTTCACCGGATGGGGGCACAGCACGTACGAATGGGCGATCAAGGAGGCGCACCGGGCGAAGGTGAAGAACCTCTACTTCTTCCATCACGATCCGCTTCGCACCGACGACCAGCTCGACGCCATGCTCGCCGCCTATCGCGGGAAGATCGCAGGCAAGACGAGCATGGAGATCTATATGGCCAGGGAAGGCCTCGTGATCGATCTCCCGCCTGTGCCGGGAGACCGCCAGGTCCGGCTCAGCGGGTGATGGTCGGCGACATCGGGCGGTGCATCGTCCACTCGTAGTCGGATCCCCACTCGAACTGCAGGAGACCGATCTGGCCGCTGTGGTAGATCCAGTGCCACTGCAGGTGCATGAGCACGCCGCGAAGCGTCGTCCCGTCGTCGACCACCACCGCGTCCACGTCTTCCGCCGACCGCAATGCCGGCTCCACGACCTCGGCGGCCGCACGGCGTACCGCGGTGATGAGCATCTCGGCGGAGATAGCCGGTTCCGGGTCGCTGCGGAAACCGGTGAGCGCGTCGGTCTCCAGAATCACGGCGAGATCCCTGGCCGGCGTCGGCGCGCCTACTCTCTTCATCCACTCGACCTCGCCCCAGGCCATGTGGCGGACGAGTCGGGCGACCGAGAGCCTCGTGGAACCGCTCACGTAGTTCAGCGCCCGCGGCGGAAGCTCGCTGATCTGGTCGATGACTCGCTCGCGGAGCTCAGCGAGCCAGGCGGCGGCGAATCCTGCCTCCGGATCGACGTAGTCGGATGTCGCGGCGATGTCATAGCGACGGGGGCGTCCTTTTCGGTGCGTCATGGGCGCATCGTATCACATCGGAGCCAACGGCGTAACGTTTAGACCGCGACGAGTAGACCCCAACGAGTAGACCCCGCAGCCGGATGACAATCGCCGCGGAAAGCTGTATTTTTTGCTCGACAATATACGGAGGACTATGTCTGTAAGCTCTGCAAAGACCGGCGCGTCGGTCTTTCCCCAATGGTATCGTGATATTCGAGCGTACCAACGCTCCTCGGCCGGGCGTGCCGTCTGGCAACTCGTCAACACACTCATTCCGTACTTCACGCTCTGGGCGTTCATGATCGTTATGCTGTCTCGCGGCATGCCGTACTGGTCGATTCTGCCGGTCGCCGTAGCGGCCGCCTTCTTCCTCGTGCGAACGTTCATCATCTTTCACGACTGCTGTCACGGCTCGTTCCTGCCGTCGGCCGCGGGAAACCGGATTATCGGTTACCTGACCGGTGTCCTGACCTTTACGTCGTTTCAGTCATGGCGGGTTGACCATCTGCGCCATCACGCAACGAGCGGGCAGCTCGACCACCGAGGATTCGGCGACGTGTGGACCATGACGTGCGAAGAGTACCAATCGGCGTCGTGGTTCGCCCGCCTGAAGTATCGTGTCTACCGGACACCGTTCTTCATGTTCTTCTTCGGTCCGCTCTTCGTATTCGTGATCGGGAACCGGTTCACGCCGAAAGGGTCCACTCGGCGTGAACGTCTCAGCGTCGTGGCCACCAACCTTGGCATTGCGGCTCTCGCGACGGCGCTATCGCTGGGCTTCGGTTGGCGCGCGTATGTCGGCATTCAACTCCCGGTGATCCTGCTCTCCGGCACCATCGGGATCTGGCTCTTCTACGTCCAGCACCAGTTCGATCCCGGGTACTGGGAACGCGACGGGCGCTGGGACCAGTACCGCGCCGCCATGGCGGGTGCGTCGTACTACCGGCTCCCGGGGATACTGCGCTGGCTGACCGGGAACATCGGCATCCATCACATACATCACCTCCGACCGCGAATCCCCAACTACCACCTGTGGGAGGCGCTGCGCTCGGCGCCTGAGGCGAGCGACGTAGATTCGCTGTCGTTTCTGCGGAGCCTGCGCGCGCTGCGCTTCAATCTGTGGCATGAAGGTGAGAAACGCTTCCTGAGTTTCCGGCAGGCGAGACGGGTCTGGGCGGCGTCGTAGATCCGTAGCCTGGTCGGACCGGCTGCGTCGCTGCAACCGTGTGGCGCGTCGTGATGGATTCTAAGCCTCGTGGTATCATGACACGAACCACGATGGCAGGCGACGCGTGCGAATTCCAGCAGCTGCAGCATACTCTCTCCGAGCGCGAGAAAGAGCTCGATGCCCTCTATGGGCTGGCGGCGCTGTTCAGTCGTCCGGTCGACGACGTCCGCGCAGTGATCCGGGAGACGGCCCGAATCCTTCGCGCGTCCATGGAGCGACCTGACGCCGTTATCGTCGAGATTGACGCCGACGGATACCGGGAGAGGTGCGGGGACGATAGTGAGCAAGGCGATCGCGATACCGAGGAGACGGTCGATCCGCTGCGACCCGTTGAGCTCTATACAGTTCGCCGAACCTATAGCATCGAGAAACGGATCACCATCTGCGTTGCATCTTCGGCCCGATCGAGGTCCGACGGAACGGTTCCCGCTATGCACACGCGAGAGAAGCATCTCGTTGCCTCAACGGCCACCCTCATGGCTGACCTTTTGCAGCGCGTAGAGATGGACCTGGTTCTCCGCGAGTCTACCAAGACGCTCCAGCGGCAGACGGCTGAGCTCGAACGGAAAAACGTTACGCTTCGGGAAGTCCTTTCGCAGATCGAGCATGAGAAGAGGGCGCTGCTCCGCGATGCGAGGGCCCACGTCGACATCTTTGTTCGCCCGTATCTCCACGAGATCGCGGAGCGATCTGCGTTCGACCCTTTCGTGCGGTCGAGAGTCGACCAGATCGAAGCCTCTCTCGCCGCCCTCCTCACGTCGGACGACAGGAGACTGGTCGAAGTGGCACACCGGCTCAGCCCCCGAGAAGTGGAGATATGCGGACTCATCCGCAACGGCCTGACGACGAAAGAGATCAGCACCTTCCTTCACATCAGTGAAACCACCGTCGAACGTCACCGAAACACGATTCGCAGGAAGCTCAAACTCAACAAGTCGAAGGTCAACCTCACGACCTATCTCAGATCGGTGACATAGCGCTCGGACATGTATAAAACATGTAGGTATCGTGCACGTTTTTGTCGGATTGCCCGACGGCCTGCGCACCCGTATCCTTTGCATATACCTGCCGGACCAGAAATCTCGATTACCTCATTCCGGCGGAAGTGGAGGGTTCAGATGAGCGACGGGAAGATCGTTCTCAGTGACGACGACTATTCGGTTCTGAAGAGACTTGTAGACAGCCTCGAGCGCACGGGCAGGCTCAGCCAGCCGCACTTCAACCGCCTTGCAAGGGAGATGAAGCATGCCGTTGTGATGGATCGTGCCGATATTCCATCCAAAGTGATCACGATGGGTTCGCGCGTCAACTACACGTGCAAGGAGACCGGTACGACCGCCGAGGCTCTCCTCGTCTTCCCGGCACAGGCGAAGGAGGGTGAGAGCCACGTCTCCATCCTCGCTCCACTCGGTCTCGCCCTGATCGGCGAGCGTGAGGGGACTGAGATCGAGTACGTCGCGCCGGGAGGAACGTACAGGATCCGCATCAACAGGGTCGAGCACACCGGAGTTACGCAGGCGGCGGCCGAGGCGTGACGTAATGGCGACCGCGCTCGCTGACGTGACCGAAGACGACCTGCTCGAGCAACTCCTGCCGACCATCAGGCGCATGGAGCCGCAGACATTCGAGCAGGGGCTCCGGATGCAGCACAGCCTCAGTCTGCTCTCGCAGGCATTTGACGCCTATCCGTCGATCTTCGACGAGCAGACGATCTCGCACGATGCCCGGTCGGTTGAGACGCTCGTCGAATCGCTCTTCCGCGACGGCTGCGATCACACGGTACTTCTGCCCACCAAGGTGGCGGTGGGGCGAGGCCTGATGATCGCCCGACTGAACGTCTACGGATTTCTCGTCAAGATCTGCGCAGGATCGCCCGACCTCGCCGGGTACCGTGAGAGTCTTCAGCACCGGTGGGAGTCACTTGTCTTCTCGCTGCTGATCGAAGACGTCTACCAAGTCATCATCGAGAACGTGGGCCGGTATCCCCTGGCGCAGCGCAGGCGGTCGGCGATCGATCTGCTGCACCTCTGGGAACACCGCAGCGACCGCAACGTCCCGCGCTACGCCCCTGTCATCCTGGATCTCTGGCACGTGCGGACACGCGTCGCGCCCGTTTTTGGCACGATGCTCGGGACGATGGAGCTTCTGCGCATCTCGAGTCTGCTTTCGGAAACCTGGCACGACTTTCTCTGCGCTCACGACAGCGATCCTGAGGCGATCCAGGCGCTGGAAGAGTTCGTGTTCGGACTGACCCATGAACAGATCGCCCGCGTCAGGCGCGAGATGCGCGATCGCGGGATGGCCGTTGTCGATCGCGACGAACTGATGCGTCTCCTGGGGCACGAGGCGCCGCTTCCCGATGTCGCAAGCGTGGATCCGCGTGAGATGTACCGGTTCTATCAGCGGCGTGCTCGGGACGTTGCCAGGCGCGAGATCGCCGATCAACCCGGACCCCGACGTACGCTTGAAGAGATGCTGCTCGTCTACCTCCTCGACCGGGCCGCTCGCCACGGGTAGTCGCGTAGCCCCTGCGTCATGGACACCCATCCCGCCTTCGGGCGATGATGCGGCCCATGGACCTGCGTCCTGACGCCCGCCGCTGCTATCTCATCTCCGATCTCCATGGCCGGATCGATCGGTACCAGGCACTCTTCACACTCCTGCGCACCGATCCCCCGGACGTACTCTTTCTCGCCGGCGACCTGCTGCCGCAGCCGCTCGGCCGAATGGCTGGGCCCGGCGTCTCCGACGAGGACTTCGTGAACCGCTTCCTGATCCCCCGTTTTCACGGCCTGGGTCGTGAGCTCGGCGACCGGTATCCGACCGTGCTCCTCGTGCTCGGCAACGACGACCCGCGGTACGAGGAAGCGTCGATCCTCGGCGGCGCCGTGGAGCACGCATGGCACTATCTCCATGAACGCCGCGTCTTTGTGGCCGGCAGACCGGTGTACGGCTACAACTGCATTCCTCCGAGCCCGTTCCGCAGGAAGGACTGGGAACGCTACGACGTCTCACGATTCGTGGATCCCGGATCGGTCTCGCCGGAGGAAGGCGAGCTGACCGTTCCGCGCAGCGCGCGCGAGCGGCGCACGGCGACGATCGCCACGGACCTCGATCGGATGATTGGCGATGCGGACGTCTCGTCGGCAGTCTTCCTGTTTCATGTCCCTCCGTACGAGACGGTGCTGGATACGACGAATCTCGACTCGACGAAGATCGAGGGGGTTCCCCTGGATCGGCACATCGGCAGCATCGCGGTGAGGCGCATGATCGAGGACCGACAGCCATACCTGACACTGCACGGTCACGTTCACGAGGCTTACAGTCTCACCGGTGAGTTTGTCACGAAGATCGGGTCTACCTGGTGTATGTCTGCCGCGCATCATGAAGCCGGGCTTGTCCTCGTGGAGTTTCCGCTCGACGACCCCTCCGCAGCGAAGCGACGTGTCAGCCCAGAGGCAGGCGTTCGGCCGGATCAGTGACCGCGTCGATCTTCACGGCAAAACTGGTCCGCGATGCGATGTCCGCGTCGGTCAGATAGTGGACGTCGAGCAGACCGCCACTGCGGTAGCCGGTGCGCTGGTAGTTGAGCTCGTCGAGGCAGACACTCCAGCCCTCGAGGTAGGTCTGCAGCTTCTGGAGCTGCTCATCGTCGCCGGCGTGATGGACGAGCAGATCTATGTCGCTTCCGGGGCCCGCCGTCGCGTTCTTGACGCTGCCTATGATGTACATCGCTTTTACACCATAGCGATCCGCAGCGACCCTCGCGGCGATGCGCTCGGCCATTTCGTAGCGCCAGCGCCAGTGGTCATCCGGGTCGCGGTGAACCGCGACGGTTGGCCTGTGGTCAGGACTCTGCAGAGCGCGGGAAGGTTTCCCCGGGGCGGGGTCGGCGAAGAGACCGACCGCCTCGTTGAGGTCTGCGTTCTGCAGGATGCGCAGCACCTTGCCGCCGGTCGCCTTGGGAACATCGATTACCCGGATCACGTGATCGAGCGCGGCGAACTCGGGCAGAAGCTCCGCAAGCTCGTTATGGCTCCTTCCAAGGAATCTCTCGTCAAACGTGCTCTCTTCGTCACCGGGATAGACGGGTATGTAACGGATCGACGCCTCAACGAGATCCTGGAAGAAGTGCGTCCCGAACGAAAGATCAGGCCTGAACTCCGCCCCCTCGGCGGCAACCTCCATCAGCGCGGCGGTATTGCTGATGTCGGCGTACCCCACATTCACACCCTGGCGGATGTCGCCCCGGCTGCCCCAGCGACCCGGGCCGATCAGGACGAAGCGTCGCTTGGGAAGAACCTTGTTGAGCTTGCTCACCGCAAGCCCCACCGCCCGCATCTCCCTGGCAGACGGCAGCAGCCCGTACCGTCTCCCATCAACGTATACGATGTGGGAGATGTCCGGCAGCAGGCCGTTCGAGACATGTCGGCGTGAGCGGAACAGCAGGTCGCGCTCGTCGATACTCTTTGGAATAGGTGCCGGTTCAGTGTCAGTGGACCGGCTCTGAGGACGGCACTGGAGCAGCCAGATCCGCCGGCCGTCGTAGGCGAACTCGATATCGACCGCGGTACCGATCTCGGTCTCGAGCACCTCGAGCATATCCTTGACGGTCGTGATGAAAGCCGGGTCGTTGATGAGCCCTTCGAAGGTCACGACAAGCTCGGACGAGAAGTCGAGCATCAACCGTGACTGGCGCGTAAGGCGGCCGTCGGCGAAGGTTGAGACCACGCGTTCGACACCGGGCAACTCCTCGCCGTGGGCCTTCAGAAACGCATCGACTCCAACCGTCTCGAAACGGTTTCTCTTCAGATTGAGCACGTCGAGCTTCGCCGGCGAGTAGCGGGCGGTCTCCTCAGGCGTGCTGTTGACACGGAGCCCGGGTTGGCCCGGCGCTACGAGAACCGGGTAGTCGTCGGGCGTACGATCCACCGCTCGTGTGCCCAGGCCGGGAACGAGGCGGACGAGCCCGTCCTCCCGGTTGAGCCGGGCCGACCAACGGAACTCATTGCTGCTGAACGCGAGACCGGCGCAGGTGGGCAGGAAGTAGTCGCCGACGCGGCTCCCGACTACCTGCTGTATGATCACGCCCATCTCCTCGCGCACGTCGAGCAGACCGCGCTCCACGCGGTACTGGATGGGGTCAGGGCCGAACAGCGATGAGTATACCTCGGCAACCGCGTCCAGGAGCGCCGCAAGGCGCTCGTGTTTCGTGCCCTGGTTTGCGATGAAGAGGCTCTTGTACTTGCCGGAGAAGGCTGATCCGAATCGGTCTTCGAGTCGGCTCGAGGAGCGGACGATTATTGGATCCGGACCCAGATCGTCGAGGGCCATCGACAGGCCGTGCACGATCTCCGGCGGAAAACGCGAGCTCTTGAACAGCTCGACGATGTGCGGGTACTCGCTGCGGATCTCCTCCATCGGCTTGTACTTCTGTTCGAACATCTCCTCCATGTCGTTGAAGTTCATGAAGTAGTGCAGGCTATCCGACGGCAGGTACCATGTCTTCGGCGTTGCGACTTCCGCGAGGCCTGGTCGCGCGTCTGCGTGCGACCGGAGTATCCGGCCTGCGAGCAGGAGGCCGGCTGCCTTCCCGCCGATGACGCCGTGGCTCCGAGCGGGGATAATCATGTGATCGATCAGGTCGTAGAAGTCGCGAATGGTCAGGTGCCGTTTGGCGACGTTGATGTACTCGAGCTGGTTCGTGATCATCCGGCGGATCAACAGGACCTGGATGCCCTTGCCCGTCGCTTCGGAAATCTCGAGCCCGTCCGGCGGGTTCAGATCAATGAAGCGGCGCACCGCGTCGGCGACGTCGGTCAGCGAGTGATCCAGGTTGACGAGGGTGCGGAAGATGAAGCTCGCCTTGTCTTCCTTCAGCCATTTCTGCAGAAGCGTGAAGATGGTGCGCTCGCTGAGATTCTGCTCGGCGATCTCGAAAATCCGCGCGCTGCTCTCCAGTACGTCCGGACGCGCCGTCGTGCCCTGCGGCGCGTTGTGACCGGTTTCCTCGGCCGCTTGAAGGTACGCTACATCCTCCTCTCCGAAGAGGCAGGAGGCGTCGCGTACTCCGCTCCAGCACATGTGTGCAAGCAGCTTCCGAGCCATGCGCGCGTAGAGTTTCTGATCCGTCCGGACGAGAAGCTCGACGATCGTGTGCCACTCGTGGTGACTAGGTCTGCCGCCGCTGCGCATCTGGTCGATCTCATGGACCGTCTGCTGCAACTCGCGGTACTCGACCGCGAGTCCGATGCGCTGAGCGATCGTGCGCAGCAGCTGCTCCTCCTCGGGCATGAACCGGTGAACTGCGTCGGAAGCGCGGTACGATACCTCGATGAGCCCGACCTGGCCGGAGCGTGTCACAATCGGCTCGCTCATAGACACGACGGGTGCGTCGAATACCTCGGTTGTGTAGTCACGGTCCTCGAGAACCAGGCGTGCCTGGCAGATCGATGCAAACTCCCACGCCTCCGGCAGATGGTTGACCACTTCCTGGAGGGTCCGGTCGAAGTCGCGTCCGCGATCGAGAAGCAATTCCTCGATCTGGTAGAGGCAACGCAGCTCCTTGGCGCGCTCGGAAAGTTTGACCAGCTCAGCGTTCCCTTCGCTCATGGTTAGACCCAACCGCGATCACGACAGGCACGCGCGACACGGTCGATCGCGGTCACGTAGGCGGAGTCGCGTAACGAGAGCGATTTGCGGTCGGCTTGATCGGCTACCTCCAGGAAGGCCTCGGTCATCTTGACGCGAAGCCTGCCTATCACCTCGTCCTTCTGCCAGTAGAAGTTGCCGTTGCTCTGAACCTGCTCGAAATAGCTGCACGTTACCCCGCCCGCGTTGGCAAGGATATCCGGAATCACCGTGATACCGCGGCCCTGCAGCCGTTCGTCCGCATCCGGGTCGGTTGGGCCGTTCGCGCCCTCCGCGACTACCCGGACCGTCGGTCTGACATTCTCTACGCTCTCCGGGGTTATCTGGTTCTCGAGCGCCGCCGGAATCAGAACCTCGACCTCCTGTTCGAGCCATGCTCCGCCGTCGAGGACCTCGTATCCACGCTCGCGCGCCTGCGCGACGTCGATGTCACCGTAGCGGTTCGTGATGCTTTTCAGCTCGTCCGGGTCGACTCCGTCGGCGCGCCGGAACGTGTACGCTTCCTGATCGGCCTGGTTCCAGCACGCGACGGCTACCGTCGTGCCACCGAGCTCGTGGTAGAGCGCGATCGCGGCCTGGCCCACGGCGCCGAATCCCTGGACCGACGCGCGAGTCTGCTGCGGCGTCAGATCGAGCAGGCCCAGCGCCTCGACAAGGGTGAAGATGACGCCGAATCCTGTCGCCTCCTGGCGGCCGAGCGATCCGCCCATGCCGACCGGCTTTCCCGTAAATGCCCCCGGGTACCGTCCGCCGGCGATTACCTCGTACTCATCGAGCATCCACAGCATGTGCTGGGCGGTTGTCATGACGTCGGGCGCCGGCACGTCGCGCAGCGGACCTATGTCGCGGACGACCTGGCGCACCCAGCCACGGCAGATCTGCTCCTGCTCCCGCGGAGTAAGGTTGTGCGGGTCACAGATCACACCGCCCTTCGCCCCGCCGAGAGGAAGATCCGCGACGGCGCACTTCCACGTCATCCACATCGCGAGCGCTCGAACACTGTCGAGCGTCTCCAGCGGATGGAAGCGAATGCCGCCTTTTGCCGGCCCCCGGGCGTCGTTGTGCTGCACGCGAAACCCGCGGAAGACCTCCACCGACCCGGCATCCATCCGGACCGGGATCGCAAACGTGTATTCCCTGGCCGGCGCTCGCAGGAGCTCCCGTGTGCCGGAGTCGAGATCGAGCAGTTCCGCTATACGGTCGAACTGCGACTGAGCGACGGCGAATGCGCTGTAGGGACGGGGCATCGCTACCTCCTTGCTCCAGGATCATGATAGACCCGGGTCGTGGAGGGGTCAACGTCGTCGGGGCGCCTCAGAACCGCAAGGCGGTCTCGCCGAGCGCGACCTTCAGCCCGGGGTCAACCTATGAGCCGCGGCAGCATCTGCTCGGCCGCGCGGATACCCATCAGCTCGTACCCCGCCCCGTTCGGGTGCAGCTCGTCCGGCAGGAGGTGCGCGTCCTCTTCCCAGAACAACTCGCTGCCCTCAAACAGAAAGAGGCGGTCGTCGCCGTGCTCCTGGAGACGGGATACCGCCTCGCGCGTCATCGCCCGGTAGTCCTCCAGCGTGCATCCAAGCGCGTTGGGCACTCGCTCGCGTGGCGGAGAGAGTATCGACGTGATGACCCCGATCGGGGTCCGGCCATGGCCGTCGCGGATAGTCTTGATCAGCCCGATCACCGCAGGCTCGTACGTCCGAGTCCCCAGTGTTGCGCCGCCGTAGACGTTGATTCCGAGCTTCACGGTGATGAGGTCCGCCGGAAGATCGCGGATGACGCGGCCGATCATCGGATCGAGATGGCATTGACCGCCGAACCCCAGGTTCGTGAGGTTGAGGTTCAGCCGGCGAGCCGCCGTCGCGGGCCACGTCCGCGCCGGCGAACAGGCCTGGCGGCACATGGTGATCGAGCTGCCGTACGTGATCCAGCGCGGCCGGTCGTCGGTCGGTACGTCAAAGACCGACCCGTCCTCGATCTCCATCGATTCCAGGTGCGTGCCGTGAAACGGGCTCAACCAGATCTCATACACCGGCAGGCCTTCCTCGGTCGTCTCGTCTCCCTGTCCGGATTCCAGCGTGAAGCGGACCCTTCCCTGCTCGACCGGTCGTGATTCCACCAGAACACCGGCGCAGGTCAGGTCTGCGACAAACGGATCTTCCGGCGATACGGCCCCGGGTTCTGCCGGCCGTATCCGCACGTCTACCCGGCGGGAGGTTGTGGCGAATCGAATGCGAACACCGGACGGACAACCCGCGCGCATCACCAGCGCGTCATCCGGACTGGGAAAGAGGCGGAACTCGGCAGCCGGCAGGCGCCACGGACGCAGAGTCCCGGTCGAGGGTCGGGTGAATGATAGTGCGCCCTGCACGTGCGAGTGATGGAGGCGGATGCTTGTCATTCGGCGAGTATGCACGAAAAGCCCGGTAGGTGCACAGGCGGCTTGTACCCGCCTTGCTCACGCGGTATGCTCGTGGCATGAAGCGTATGGCAGTCCTGACGGTTCTGTTGCTGGTCGCCGGTGCCGGGTCCGTCGCCGCACAGGCCGGGTCCGTCGCCCTTGGCGTGGGTGCGGGCGTTGCGGTCCCCGCCCGTTCCGTCGACGGCTCACGGGATACGTCGTTCGCCTGGGGGTTCCACGTGAACATCCCTATCCTCAACACGCTGCACCTCTCACCGTCCTCCGAGCTCTACCAGATGGACGGTGTCTATGCGACCGATGTCGCGCTCGCGTTCAAGTTCATGGTACCGCTTCGTCTCTCCGCTCTCTATTTCGGCGTTGCTCCCGGTCTCACGGCGTCGGGTAGCGGTACGACCGCGCATGTCGGTGTGCTCGGCGGTTTCACGATCCGGGTTCTGAGCAACATCAGCGGCTTTGCCCAGTACAAGTACAAGGTCCTGTTCTACGACGACACGAACACCCGCGTGTCACATGTGGCCGCGGGGCTTTTGTTCTCGTTCTGAACTGAGGAGGAAGGAGTCATGATGCCCACGAGTACGGGACAGGTCGACGGGGTCCATTCGTGCGTCCCCCGGGACCGTATGATACCCGCTGCCCGCAAGCTCAGAGACGCCTATGCCCGTGTTCCCGGCGCGCCGCTCGTCCGGCGCGAGTTCGGGTTCTACTGCCTCGAGCGATGGAAGGAGCAGGGCATGCCGCACGACGCTGATCTCGCCCGGCTCTTCTCCTACGACCCCCCGGGTAACCACGCGCTCGGTCAGCTCGGGTGGTGTGAGGCAGCCTTCGCTCCGCAGTTCGAGGAGAAGATTCTCGAGGATCGTGGCGAGCTGGAAGTGGTACAGGATTTCGCCGGGCGTGCCGTCCTCTGCTTCAAGGGCCGACGCAGCGGCTTTATGCCCGAATACCTCGACCACCCGGTCAAGGACCTCAGAACCTGGGAAGCCGACGTCAAATGGCGGCTCGATCCGGCGGCGGACCAACGGTACGCCGATCTTGACGCGCGGATGGATGTCGCGCGCGCCTGCGCTGCGGAGGGTCGCGTGATCACGCAGAATCTTGTGGGCGGCTACATGTACCTGCGCAGCCTGATCGGTCCTGTTGACCTGCTGTATGCAGTCCACGACGCTCCGGAACTGATTCATGACTGCATGAAGACGTGGTTCGATCTGGCCGACGCGGTTATCGCCAGACATCAGGAGCACGTTACGCTCGATGAGATCTTCCTCGCCGAGGATATCTGTTTCAACACGGGGCCGTTGATCTCTCCGGATATGATGCGCGAGTTCCTCCTGCCCTACTATCGCGAGCTGATCAGCCGGGTCCGCCGGCGGCAGCTCGACCCGGCGCGGCACCTCTACATTCAGATCGATACCGACGGGTTTGCGGTGCCCGTTATACCGCTCTATCGTGAGATCGGGATGGACGCCATGTCGCCGTTCGAGGTTGCCTCCGGCTGCGACGTCGTCGAGGTTGGACGTCGGTACCCGGACCTCGCCCTTTTCGGCGGCATCGACAAACGGATCCTCGCAGAGAGCAAGGATGCGATCGACCGGGAGGTGGAGCGGATTCTCCCCGTCATGCGTGAACGCGGCGGTTACATCCCCACCTGCGACCACGGCGTTCCCGAAGAGGTGCCGTACGAAAACTACCTCCACTACCGGGCCCGCTGCGTCGAGCTGGGCGGATGACAGCGGGACCATGACCCATCGCGACAACGCGATGTTCGGGGCGATCCAGTGGTTCTTCTGGGCCGGGTTCGGGCTCGTCTTCGCGTTTCTCTCCGCCTTCTATCAGGAGATCGGGTTCTCGACCGTTCAGATCGGGCTCGTGATGGCGCTCGTCTCGGTGGCGAACATCGCGGGCCAGCCGGTGCTCGGCCTCATCTCGGATCGCATCGGCGCGCCCGGGCTCGTGCTCCGCAACGGGCTCGTCGTCGGTATCGCGCTTGCGGTCGCGATGTTTGCCTCACCCCCGCTTCTTTTCCCGGTCGCCGTTTTGAGCGTGCTCATCTCGATTGCCGTTCAGACGCTCCCCCCCATCCTCGACGGCTGGACGATGCAGGTGCGCGACCGGGTTCCGCGGCTCGACTACGGGCTGACCCGATCCATGGGATCTCTGGGGTTTGCGCTCACGGTCGCGGTCGCCGGGCCCCTCTTCGACTCGCACGGTATCGAATGGATGTTCCCGGGCTCCGCCGCGGCGCTCGCCGTGACGGCCGTGATCGTGACCGTCGTGAAGCGGTACCATGGGCCCGTTGCGGCCGCTTCGGCCGCAGCCGACGGGGCCGCTCCTCGGGCCGCCGCTTCACCGGCGTGCGTGCCGCCGCCGGAGCCGCAGACCGACGCGAGAAGCACGACGATCCGCCGTTTCTTCTCGCCGCAGATGATCGCGCTCCTCGCGATCTCCTTTGTTACCTTCACCGCCTTTCGACCGGTTCAGGTCTTCCTGCCGGTGCTTATGCGGCACGTCGGCGGGACGAATCAGGACCTCGGCTTCGGGCTGTCGATCATGGCGATCAGTGAGTTTCCCTTCCTGCTCGGGTTCTCCTTGCTGATTCGTCGGCTGCGCGATACGAGGATCATGCTCATCGCCCTCGTTTTCTTTCTCTTTCGGATCGGAATCCACATCTACGCCGCCTCACCCACCTTCGTCGTCCTGGCCCAGGCGCTGCAGGGCCCGAGCTTCGGACTCTTCCTACCCGCAAGCGTTCATCTCCTGAACCGGCTCGCTCCGACCGGCACCCGAACGGTCGCGCAGACCGCCGGGGCGATCGCGAGTTTCGGCCTCGGAAGCATGAGCGGGAGCGCGGTGGGCGGGTATCTCGCCGATTGGTTCGGCATCGCGGGAATGTATGCGATCATGTCCGGAGTGATGGGGGCAGTCATCCTTGCCTACATCGTGCTCTTCGTGCGGCCCGGGCTCATCGTCGGGAGGGAATATGCGACTGCCGCTGATAATGGTCCGTGAAGACCTGCTCAATCTCCCTGCGCCGGTAACGCCGGCCGGGTTCTCGCACAGGCTGTACCGCGACGGCGATCGAGACGTCTGGGCCGAGATCGAAACGGCCGCAGGCGAGTTCCCGGATGTCGATGCGGCGCTCCGTCGGTTCGCAGAGGAGTTCGGGCCCGCGGAGGCCGACATGGAGGATCGGTGTTTTTTTGCGGTCGACAACGGTTCGGGGCGGGCCGTCGCGACCGCGACCGCCTGGTACAACGAGGAGCGCGGAGCCGAATGGGGTCGGCTGCACTGGGTCGGCGCCTTGCCCGACTATCACGGACGCGGGCTCGGCAGGTTCCTCGTGGCGCTCACTCTCGAGCGCCTCGCTCGCGATCACCAACGGGCGTATCTTACCACGCAGACGACGAGTGTTGCGGCAGTCAAGATATACCTCGACTTCGGTTTCAGGCCTTCGTTCGAGAGGCCGGGCTGTCTCGAAGCCTGGGCGCACATGCGCTCACTGCTCGAGCACCCCGCGCTCCATGAGTAGCGCTGCGTTCTCCGCCGCCTTGCGGTACGCCGCCGCGTACTGAGCGATCCGTTCCCGGTCATCGTGTTTGAACCACGGCACGCCGAGGACTCGCTGCGCGAGGCCCTCGCTGACCGGGAGTGACCCCGGACCCTGTCGCACGTCGCGTTGACCGAAGGCTATCGCCGTCGGTTCCCCCTGGCCGAAGTAGTCGGCCTCGTGGAAGACCGCGTGCAGATGCAGCGGGAAGTTGAGCCCGGGAGTGCACGCGGCTACTCCCTCGGCCCTGACCGCCTCGCAGAAACGCCCTATGGGCAGCCCGTCGAGCTCTTCGGGAACGTAGAGTCCGCGTGGATAGTACCAACCGCCCATCGTCGAATCCGGTTCGTCGATGCGGTGCGGCCGCAGCCCCGGGACATTTTCCAGCAGCGACCAGAAGCGGTTCATCCCGGCCTGGATCTCCGCGATGCGCCGGACGTAGTGCTTGAGCTGCACGCGTCCCATGGCCGAGCACATCTGGTTCATCCGGTGTTTCACCCCGCCGAGCGGAAGGCCACTGGAGTACAGGAGCTCCTCATCCGTGATGTCCTGCGCGGCCGGGTTGAACCGGGAAGCAACCCCGGTCCGCTCGTAATGACCGAACGCCGTGCACCGCTCGTAGAGCGCGCGGTCGTCGGTCGTGATCATCCCACCTTCGCCGATCGCGAACGACTTCCCGCCCATCATGCTCGCGGCGGAGACGTCTCCCATCGTCCCGCACAGCCGTCCGCGGTAGCGCGCGCCGTGCGCGTGCGAGTTGTCTTCGATTATCCGTATGCCATGGGCGCGCGCGATCGGGACAATCTCGTCCCAGGAGGCCGGGTGTCCGGCGTAGTTCACGACGACAATCGCCCTCGTGCGCGCCCCGATCCGGTGCTCGATATCCGCCGGATCGATGCAGAGCGTCTGCGGGTCGACGTCCGCAAAGTTGACGGTGGCACCGAGCGTGAGTGCCGGAGAGGCGCTCGCCCAGTAGGTGATGCTCGGGCAGATGATCTCGTCGCCGACTCCCACGCCGCACGCCCACATCGCGGCCACCAGCGCAGCGGTGCCGTTGCAGGTGGCAAGCGCGAAGCTCGACCCCTGCCAGCGGGCGTATTCGCGCTCGAACTCTCGGGTGATGTCGGTCCCGGAGGTATTCCCGGCCCTCATCACCGCAACCACCGCGGCTTCGTCCTCGTCGGTAACGATGGGCCAATGGAACAGGTCGTCATCGACCCGCTGCGGCGGGACCGATGGCGCGCCGCCCAGCAGAGCAGGGCGCCGGCTCGTCTTGCTGCTTGTCATTTTGTCTGCCATGTGTTCTCCTCGGTATCACCGTGCCTGTCCGTCTTCCGGACGCAAGTCTCGTGGATCATCGCCGCGTACAGCCGAGCCGCTTCGCGGACCTGCGAGAGCTCCACGTGTTCCTGTCGCGTATGCGCGACCTCCAGACGCCCCGGGCCGCACACCATAGTCAGTGCGTCAGGTCGGTAGAAGAGCGAAGCATCCGAATGCGACCGGAACACCCCCGGCCTCCACTCAAGCCCCCGTCTCTCGAAGGCCGCCCGCATCGGCTGCAGCAGCGGGGAGTCCGGGGCGTTGCTGAAGCCCGGCGCCCAGAAGACCTCCTCGAACTCCAGGCCCGTCGCGCGCGTCTTCTCGTGCGTGCGAGTCCGCGCTTCGTCGATCAGCTCTTCGATCTCCTCACGTCTTGTCGTTGCCGGCACATGGACATCGAGCAGCGCCTCACAGCTGTCCGCCACTACGAATCCTGTCGTACCGCCGGAGATCTCGCGGGGGTTCACCACGACTCCTCGCGGCGTCTCCGGCCCTCCGGCGACCTCGAGAATCTCCATCAACCATGCGAGCATCGTGTGAATAGCGTTCGCCCCGAGCTCCGGCAGCGCCGCGTGCGCCTGCGTGCCCTTCGCGCTCAGGCGGCACTCGTAGTACCCGTAGTGGTCGAGACAGGGGGCGAGGCCCGTCGGTTCGCCGACGACCGTTATCGACGACTCGACGAGCTCGCGCAGCGTGGCTGCTCCGTCGCCGTACTCTTCCTCGCCGACCACGAGCGCCACGCACAGGCCCCGGTCGAGCTCGACTCCGGAGGCAACGGTAGCCAGCAAGGCTTCGATCGCCGCTGCGCAGGCGCCCTTCATGTCCGCGGTTCCCAGGCCGTAGAGCGTGTCGCCGTCGAGCAACGTGTCCTGTTCTTCGTCCGAGAAGCCGACGGTGTCGACGTGTCCCACCCAGAGCAACTCGACCGGCTCGGGTCCGAGCGAAACGACCAGATTCCCGTGGGACGTGGCGTCCTGACGCTCCGGGACCGGCTGCCGCTGGAACGGAATTCCGGCTTCGGCGAGTCGATCGGCGAAGACGCTCATCGCCGGCTCTTCGGCGTACGACGGGCTGTACTGATCCACCGCGTCGGTCAGAAGCGTGCTGAGTCTCTCGTCATCCACGTGACAAAGAATGTCTTCGAGTTCGATGAGTCGGCTCCCTCTACGCGTCCTTGCGGCGCCGTCGGTACTGCGGCATAGACGTCAGGTTCTTGCTCATATAGACGTGCTGAACCGACTTCCCGTACCCCTGTCGGCGGAAGAAACGGATCGCCGCCTCGTTTTCGGCGGCCGTGTCGACCATCATCATGCGGGCTCCTTCGTCGATACACTGCTCGGTGAACTGTTCCACGAGCTGCCTCGCGATCCCCATGCGGCGAAGCTGCGGGTCGGTGCCGAGCCACAGCAGATACCCGTACTTCCACGCGCTGCGCCGTTTCTCGATGAGCGTTCCCAGGGCAAAACCGACGATGCGGTCGGCGAGGTCGGCGACGAAGCAGAAGTCACCGTCGGAGGCGAAGAGTCCCACGACCTCGTACTCGTCCCATGTTCGGTAGAGACTCGGCCACCGGTCTGCGGTGAAGAGCCGCTCGCCGAGCGCGAAAACGCGGTGGATGTCCTCGAGACGCATCTCCCGGATTTCGAGATCTTCGGTGTCGATCGCCGGGGCCGCGGAGTCCGTCGGAACCATGCCGTCCGCCGGGCCGGGGTCTGGTTGGTGTTGCGCCATAGTCGTCTGACCGCGACGATACTACGGGCCGCATACGCGGTCAAGCGAAGCTGCAGCCGTGAAGCTGGAGCCGCACCAGTCTTTACCTCTTGAGTTTTCCGGCCGCACATACTACATTCCCCCGTAGCGGAGAATCCTCGGGGGATTAGCTCAGTTGGTAGAGCGGTTGGTTCGCAATCAACAGGTCAGCGGTTCAAATCCGCTATCCTCCAGAACCTGAAGCAACCAGCGGCGCCGGATGACGGCGCCGTTTCTGTCTTCATCCGCCAGAAACGAGCAAGGTTTACCCTATGAGCAAGATCGATCTGAAGAGTCTGCATCCTCTCGAGGTCCGCGTACTGCGCGAGTTCTCTCCCGGCCACACGATTACCGCTCAGGAGCTCGCTCAACGGCTCGGGTACAAGGTCGGTCAGGCGAACCAGGCGGTGAGCTGGCTCTCCGCTAAGGGGCTGCTCGAAGAGTCGGCCCGGCAGACGGTCGTAGCGTATGAGTTGACGGACCTGGGACGTGAGTATGCCGAACACGGCACGCCCGAAGAGCGGATCGTGCGGCTGCTCGACGAGAAGGGACCGCAGCGCATCCCGGAGATCGTGGCGGCCCTCGGGCTCGAGAACAAGGACGTCGGGTCTGCGTACGGGGGACTCAGCAAGATGGGTGTTCTCGCGATGGACGAGGAGAAGCGGATCGAGCTAGTGGACCCCCATGCGGCCACCGATGTGAGGATCGTCCGTGAGCTGCTCGACCGGGCGGTTGCCTCCGAGGCGCGAACGCTCGAACGTGAGGAGCTCACCGAGAGCGAGCGCAGTGTCCTCGACGGCGTGAGCAAGAAGCGCGGAGCGGCGAGTGCGCCGTTTCGGCTGACCGAGCGCGAGACAGTCTCTCACGTTCTCACCGGCGCGGCCGGTCCGGTCGCGAAGGAGCTCGAGAAGGCCGGCATCAGCGGCGAGGAGATCGGGCGGCTGACGTCTGATATGCTGCGCAGCGGCTCATGGCGGGGCAAGAGCTTTCGCGCGTACAATATCAATGTCCCGCCGGCGCAGGCTCAGATCGGCCGGCGCAACCCGTATTCGGCCTACCTGGACGAGGTGAAGGACAAGCTTATCTCGCTCGGATTTGAGCAGTTCGACGGATCGCTCGTCGAGACCGAGTTCTGGAACTCCGACGCGCTCTTCATGCCGCAGTTCCATTCGGCGCGCGACATCCACGACGTCTACTACCTTGAAAGCCCGACGCACGCGCGGGAGATCGAGGAGCCGTACCTCTCGCAGGTCGCCTCGGCGCACGAGAACGGCTGGAAGACGGGGAGCCGCGGGTGGCGCTACGGCTTCGACCGGGAGTTCACGCGTCGGCTCATCCTGAGGAGCCAGGGGACGGCGGTCTCCGCCCGGACGCTCAGATCCGCGAAGGTTCCGGGGCGCTACTTCGGGATGCTGCGCTGTTTCCGCCCGGACGACGTCGATGCGACCCATCTTTCAGACTTCTACCAGACCGAGGGCATCGTCCTCGGCGAGGATGTCAACCTCAAGACGCTCCTGGGTCTGCTCGAGATGTTCGCCGTTGAGGTGGCGGGTGCTACCGACGTGAAGTATGTTCCCGGGTACTTTCCCTTCACCGAGCCCTCGGTTGAGGTGCATATCAAGCACCCTGTGCTCGGCTGGTTCGAGCTTGGCGGATCAGGGATCTTTCGCCCGGAGGTGACCGAGCCCCAGGGAGTGACCGTCCCCGTGCTCGCATGGGGCCTCGGGATCGACCGGATGGCGCTGATGAAGCTCGGGCTGTCCGATCTGCGCGAGCTCTTCACGCCGGACATCCAGAGCGTGCGACGACGGAGGGTTGGATAATGCCCAAGATCGAGCTGTACCAGGACGCGCTGTTCACCTACATGGGAAGGAAGATGCCGCACGAGGAGCTCGAGGTCCTGCTCGAGGCGGCGAAGGGCGAGATCGACGAGCCGGCCGACGCGGAAGGGGTCATGAAGATCGAGCTCAACGACACGAACCGCCCCGACCTCTGGTCGACCGCCGGTCTCGGCCGGGCGCTTCGAATCTACCTCGGCGGTGAGATTCCCCGCTACGATTTCTTCTCGCGCGGCTCCACCGGTGCCGGCGCAGCCGTGGCGTCGCAGCCGGGCACCTCGGCTGCCTCCACCGCGGCGAAGGATCGCGCGACCGGCGACCGGCGGGTGATCGTAGACGCTGACCTCGAGGAGTACCGACCCTATATCGCCGCCTTCGCGGTTTCGGGCAGGCCGCTCGACGACCCGTCGCTCAAAGACCTCATCCAGAGCCAGGAGAAGCTCTGCAGCAACTTCGGCCAGCACAGGAAGTCGATCGCGATGGGAGTCTACCGGACGAGCCTCATGACCTTCCCCGTCCACTACCGGGCCGCCGACCCCCGGACGACGAAGTTCGTGCCGCTCGGGATGGATCGCGAGCTGAACCTGCATGAGATCATCGCCTCGCACCCGAAGGGGCAGGAGTTCGGACCGATCGTCGCCGACTTCCCGAAGATGCCGTTTCTCGTTGATGACCGCGGTGAGGTGCTGAGCTTTCCCCCGATCATCAACAGCGCACGGGTCGGCGCGGTGGAGGAGGGCGACGAGGAGCTGTTTGTCGAGCTCACGGGCACCGACCTCGAGTCGCTGTTGCTCGCCTGTTCCATCGTCGCCTGCGATCTCGCAGATGCCGGACACACGATCCATCCGGTCGCCGTCGAGTATCCGTACGACACGCAGCTCGGCCGGCGTATTGTCACGCCCCGCTACTTCCAGGAGCCGGTGACGGTGCAGCTGCCGACCGTTCGGAGGCTGCTCGGTGAGGAGATCTCGGCGGACGAGGCCGCCATTGCCCTGCGGGCGATGGGCGTGCAGAGCGAACCGCGGACTGAGAAGGAGGAGATCGTCGCATTCCCCCCCGAGTACCGGAACGACTTCCTCCACCAGGTCGACGTCGCGGAGGACATCATCATCGGCCGCGGGATGAAGAGCTTCGCTCCCGAGATGCCTTCCGACTTCACCGTCGGCAGACTGACGGAGATCGAACAGTACTGCCGTCAGGTGATCGGGGTCATGGTGGGGATGGGGTTCCTCGAGATGATCTTCCCGTACCTTGGGTCAGGTCGCGACTTTATCGAGAAGCTGCAGCCGCGCCCGGGTTCAGCCTCCGCCAGCGTCGTGAAGCTCGCGAACCCCATGTCTGAGAACTACGAGTACGTGCGAAACTCGAGCCTTCCCTTCCTGCTGAACGCGGAAAGCGTCTCGGCCCATGCCGCCTATCCGCATCACGTCTTCGAGGTGGGAAAGGTTGCGCGATTCGATCCGGACGACAACCACGGCGTGCGTACCGTCGATGCGCTGACCTTTCTTTCTGCGGACGCGGAGGCGAGCTTCACGCAGGTGGCCGGTCATGTCTCGGTGCTCTTCTACTACCTCTCGCGCGAGTACACGCTGGTCGAGAGTCAGGACGAGCGGTTTATCCCGGGGCGCGCGGCGGCGATTCTCCTCGACGGCCGCCCCGTCGGCACGTTCGGTGAGCTCCACCCACAGGTGCTCGAGAACTTCGGCATCGCGGTGCCTGCGACCGCCTGTGAGGTGGACCTGAACCGCGTCTGCGGGTAGTGCGTCCGGTCGGTGCGTCCGGTCGGTGCGTCCGGTCGG
>SLST01000478.1 GCA_007130265.1 Spirochaetales bacterium | reverse complement strand
GCGTCCCGTTGGAGCTCGCTCGCGTCGGACAGCACGGGAACGCCGAGCGACTGCCGGGCAAACTCGCGGCGTGCGGGGTTCCGCTCCGCCGCATCCACGCGGGTCACGCCGCAGGCGAGAAGCGTCCGCATCAGGAGCACCCCGATCGGCCCGGCCCCAACCACCGCGGCGTGTGACCCCGGGCGGATCGCGAGCTTGCGGACCCCGTGGATGACGCAGGAAAGTGGCTCGACAAAGGCTGCTTCCTCGAAGGTCAGGGTGCCGATGCCGAAGGCCGCGCTCTGCGGCGCTACCACATACTCCGCCATCGCACCCGGTCGGGTAACGCCCACCGCCTGCCAGTTCTCGCAGAAATTCTGCCGGTTGCTGAGACAGGCCGCGCAGTTGTTGCAGGGAAGATTGGGCTCGACTGCGACGCGATCGCCTGTGGCGAACCGGCTGACATCCGTTCCGATCGCCTCTACCGTACCGGCAAACTCGTGTCCTGGGACAACCGGATACGAGCCCATGTACGAGCCCTCGTAGATGTGCAGATCGGTACCGCAGATACCACAGGCGGCGACTCGGATGAGTAGCTCGTCCGGACCAGGTTGCGGGGGGTCTCCGGACTCGACGATGATGGACCGGGGCTTGACGATGGTCAGGGAGCGCATACGGCAATGATAGCCCGTTTGCGCCGGCTCGGCTACAATGCCCCGATGATGCGACTCGTTCGAGCGGTACGAACCGGAATCGGGGCCGGACTGCGCACCGCAGTGTGGCTGCTGCTCATCATGCTGCCGGTTTCCTTCGTCGTCCTGCTCCTGCGGTGGACAGGGGTGCTCGAGGTTGTCAGCGATCTCCTCTCTCCCGTGTTCCGGTCGATCGGGCTGCCGGGCTCATCGGCCCTCGTCTTTCTCTCGTCGCTCCTTGTGAATCTCTACTCGGGAATCGCGGTGATGAGCGAGCTCGCGCTCTCGATGCGCGAGGTAACGACTATCGCCCTGATGTGCCTGATCGCGCACAACTTCCTCGTTGAGATCGCGGTACTCGGAAGCACCGGAAGCAATCCGCTTCGCATGGTCGTCCTGCGCCTGGCCGCAGCGCTTGTGGCGGGGTTGACTCTGAGCCTGATCCTGCCGGCCAATCTCGCGACACTCGACACGGCGATCGGCACACGGGTGCGGGAGGTAGAGCCGCAGAACTTCACGGTGGCGCTCGCCGCGTGGGGCCGGGAAAGCCTGGAGCTGATCGGCCGGATCTCGCTCATACTCCTGGCCCTGATGACCGGAGAAGCGCTGCTGCAAGAGCTCGGCGTGGTCCGCTGGCTCGGACGCCGGCTGGGTCCGGTCATGCGGGTGTTCGGGCTTCCGGAGGAGACAGCCTTCCTGTGGGTCGTATCGAACACGCTCGGCCTGGCCTACGGTGCCGGCGTTCTGCGTCGCGAAGTCTCCACGGGCCGTCTCTCGTCCGTTCACGGTGATCTGTTGAACCACCACATCGCCATTTCGCACTCACTGCTCGAAGATACGCTCCTGTTCGTCGTCCTGGGGGTCCCGGCGCTGTGGATCACGGTCCCCCGCCTTCTCCTGGCCTTCCTCGCCGTTTGGGCTCGCCGCATGGAGCTCGCCGTGCGCGCGCGACGGACGGGCCGCGAGGACGACTACCGTTCGCGAAGCCTGCCGTAGCTACCGACGGTCACGACCGCCCGGTCGTCACCGAGCTGGTCGCGGCGACCGTCGCGTAACCGGACATACCCCACAACGGACGCGTCGACCTCCATGTCCACTCCCTCGCAGGTCCACCTGCTTCCCCACACGGGAAGGCCGGCGCCGCCGTACGGCGTCGGCCGGGGTACCGCATGGACAGGCGACAGAAAGGTCATTCGGGCGAGAGCAACCGGCCCGGTCGCGGCACTGAGACGGCAGCGAACGATGCGATCGCCGCTCCCCGTGACGGGGTCAATGGCCTCGATCCGCAGCCGGGAGGGAGGAACGCTGATCGCCTCACTCTCGGGAAACCGATCCGCCATGAACCGCGCGGCGTGAGATGAACAGTGGTACACGGTAACCGGGCGGTCGGTGCCGTCGTGGACAACGATGAAGCAAACGAAGCTCCCGTGGGTAACGGAATGGATACAACACCACTCGTAGCGACCCGGGACGTGCACGAATGGCGCGTAGAACTCGATGAACTCACTCACGAGGCAGCTCCGAACCCGCGGACCATCGCGCGACAAGCTCCGTTTCCGGCTCGTAGCGGCGGGAGTCGTAGGCGAGCAGGCGTCCAAGCTCGGTATCGAGCTCGTACAGCCATGCGAAACCGAGGAACTGCCGGCTCTGCACCGTCGCCGCGACCGAGCGTTCAGCGGTCGCATCTGCGGCAGTCGAGTCGGCCGGACCCAAGCTGATCTGTTCCGGGCGGAGAATACGCGTCGTTCGGTTGTAAGGCACGGCGCTCATCTCACCCACGAACCCGGCCACGAACTCGTCGGCCGGACGTCGGTAGAGCTCGACCGGGCTCGCATACTGAACGAGTCGTCCCTGGCGCAGGATGGCCACGCGGTCCGAGATCGATAGCGCCTCCTGCCGGCTGTGGGTCACGAAGAGCACCGTGATCCCGAGCTCCCGCTGCAACCGCACGATTTCGCGTCGGAGGTCACGACGCAGGACCTCATCTATGGAGCTGAACGGCTCGTCGAGCAGCAGGAGCACCGGATCGACCGCGAGAGCGCGGGCGATCGCGACGCGCTGCCGCTCGCCTCCGGAAAGAGTGTCCACTCGTCGCTTCCCGTACCCGGGCAGGTCCATCAACTCGAGTAACTCATCGACCCTTCTGCGCATGCGCGCGGGCTCAACGCGGCGGATTCGAAGCCCGTATCCGACGTTCTGCGCGACCGACATATGCGGGAACAGCGTATAGTCCTGAAAGACATAGCCGATGTGTCGTTGCGCCGGCGGAAGCTTCGTCACATCCTCACCGTCGATCACAATCCGCCCGGCATCCACCGTCTCGAACCCTGCGATGAGCCGCAACGTCGTCGTCTTGCCGCTGCCGCTCGGCCCGAGGACGGAGACGAGCTCGCCGGCGTCGACCATGAAGTCGAGCTCCATGTTGAACTCCGGGTACGCCTTACGTAACCGTTCAAGCCGTATCATGGCGCGGCTCCTGTGCGTGCATTGAGGTGGCGTCGATGACGAGGAAGAGACCGAGGCAGATCAGGACATAGATCACAGCAAGGGCAAGCGCGAGGTCAAAGCTGCGAAAGCCGATGAGCCGGTAGATCGCGACGGGGAAGGTTGCTATGCGACCACGGCCGGCCGCGAGCACGACGGTGAGATCGGCGAACGGCAGCGCGAGCGCATAGGCGTATCCGTTCAGAAGGGTTCGGCGCAGGAGCGGCACCTCCACATCGCGAAACACGGCCCACCTGCTCGCACCGAGGATCTCCGCGGACCGAACCAACCCGTCGCCGAGCTCGTCAACGCCCGTCCGTAGAATTCGGAACACCAGGGGGAAGCCGATGAAGAACTGCCCGAGCACGACGAGCAGGGCCGGCGGAACCGTCGCCCCCCACACGAAACGCAACCCCAGGCTCACGGTGACGAAGGACATCGCGATGGGCATCTGGAGGAAACTCTCGAATGCGGGTCGACGTTGTCCGCGCAGCGAGAGCGCGAGCGCACCGGCGAGCAGGAATATGAGCGTTCCCGAACCAACGGCTATCGCGATGCTCCGCCAGATAACGCCGGGTATTGAGCTTCGCAGGATGCCTTCGACGTTCCGATCCGCGGCACCGGGGACGAGCAGCTGCCTGAACCCCTCGAGCGAGAAGGCACCGTCGGCGTTCGTGAGGGCCCGGGCGAACATCGTGAGGATCGGGCCAAGGACGAATACGATCGCCACGACCGCGTAAGCCGTCATGAAGATGCGTCCGGCGCTCGAGGCGGCAGCCAGCGGGGGGAGTCCCCGTTCGCCCCCCGAACGCGCGACGCGCGACGCGACAATCGCTCGCGAGGCAAGCGCGAGGAAACCGACGGAGAGAACGAGTTGCAGGGTCGAGTAGACAGCCGCGGAGATGAGGTCCAGGTTCACGTAGGTCTCCTGGTAGATCGCCACCTCGATCGTGGAGAATCGCACTCCGCCGAACACAAGGATGATACCGAAGCTGAGAAAACAGTAGATGAAGATAAGCGCGAAGGCGCTGACAATCGCGGGCGCGAGAAGTGGAAGAGTCACACGGCGGAAGAGCCCGAGCGGCCGTTCACCAAGACTCTCAGCAGCCTCCGCGAACCGGCGATCGATGGAGCGCCACGCCGTAGAGATGATCCTGATCGCGAGCGAGAAGTTATAGAACACGTGCGCGAGCACGATGCCGCGGAAATTGTAGACGAGGTTGAAGTCGGTTCCCAGGATCGAGTTGAGCAGACCGCTCTTGCCGTAAAAGCTGATCATGCAGACCACGACGATGATGCTCGGCAGGACGAAGGGGACGAGCGACAACGAATAGGCGAGCCGCTTGCCCGGGAAGGAGTAGTGCGAGACCATGTAGGCAAGCGGCATCGCGGCGATCACGGCAGCCGCGGCGGAGAGCGCGGCTTGGCCCGTGGTGAAGCCGACGATGCGCATCGTGCGCGCCGAGGTAAGTACCCGGTGCACCCGCTCGAGTACCACCTGGACGGGGACGCCGCGCAGCGCTTCGACGTACACCCCGCCGATCGGGGCGAGGAAGAAGAGCGCGAAATACGCGACGACGCCCACGTACAGGAGCGATCGACTCACTGCATCACTTCCCGCCAGTCGGAGAGCCACTCGTCGAAGTTCTCATCCACGTGCTCGACGGGCAGGAAGATCGAGGTACCGGCGGTCTCTACGAGGTCGAAAGCCTCGGGGAGCTCGACGTCGGCCCGCACCGGGTACATGAACTGGTTCAGCGGAATCTCCTGCTGGAACTCGACACTCAGCAGAAAGTCGATGAGCCGACGGGCGTTCTCGACGTTCGTCGCTCCGGAGAGCACGCCCGCGACCTCGATCTGCGCGTAGCCGTGGTCGTCGAGAATCAGATTGCGGTAGCGGTCGGTGTCCTCGAACTCGATGTGGTAGGGCGGGCTGCTCTCATAGCTCAGCACGATTGGCGCCTCGCCCTGGCTGTAGAGCCCGTATCCCTCCGACCAGCCGGAGGTGATCGTGAGGATATTTGGAGAGAGCCGACGCCAGTAGTCGAGGTAGCCTTCCTCTCCGTGGACCGCCACCGTCAGCAGGAGGAAGTTCCGCCCGGGCGACGACGTTGCGGGGTTCATCAGGATGATCGACTCCGAGAGCCGCGGGTCGAGCAGCTCTTCCCACGTCGTCGGCGGGTCCGGGAGCCGTTCGCTGTCGTAGTTCAGCAGGACGTGCCCCCAGTCAAAGGGCGTGAGACGGAAGTCCGGGTCGATGACCAGGTGGTCACGAATCGCTTCGGCCTCGGCCGGCCGGTAGGCCTCGAAGAGGTCGGCCTCCAGCGCGCGGCCGATATAGGTGTTATCGAGACCAATCGCCGCATCAGCGCGCGGCGCCGTGCGCTCGAGCCAGAGCTGGTTGTACAGCCCGCCGGTGTCCTGGTGACGTTCGAGCGTCGGTGTCACCCCGTACTCGTTCTCGAAGTGCGTGGTGATCAGCGCCTCGAGCGACTGCGGAAACGCGTCGTACGTGTAGATCGTGAGCGCCCCCGGGCCGTCGCCCACGGCCTCGGCCGCCTCCTCGGCCGCCTGCTCACGACCGCAGGCAGCGAGCGTTGCGAGCAGGACAAGGGCGGCAAGCGTGGCGGACCAGAGCCGCTGCGAGGGTCGCGAGCGGCGATCGGGCCTGCGACCGGCAGATGATGTGAAGCGAATCATGGAGAACCTCCCTCAGGATTTCGGGGCGACGTCGAGGAAAGGCTCTGCGGAATGAAAACAGTCAAGGTTCCCTCCGCCGGCATTACCCGGATCAGGTCAGCGGGTTTGATCTCAGCCTTTCTCGCGAAAAGCACCCCGTAGGCAGAAGCTAACCACGGCGGCCTGGCGCGTCAAGCCGGCAGAACCCGTGTTCTTCGGCGCCGAGCGCGGCGTTGAACTTGGCGCTCATGTTCTGAAACGCGATCCACGCGGTCAGCGCGGTGATCTGGTCGTCGCTCAGATGCTCGGCAAGGGCGGCGATCTGATCGTCGGTAACTTCCGCGCACCGTTCGGTCATCGTCTCCGCGTAGTCGAGCGCCGCGAGCTCGAGCTCGCCGTACAGATCGCTCTCGCGCCACCGCACGACGTCGGCCGCTTTGCGCTCGGCGCCGGCGGCGCGCAGGTAGTTGTACGAGTTCAGGTCGACGCAGAAGGTGCATCCGTTGAGCTGGGCGATCCGGATCGAAACGAGACTCCGCAGATTCGCATTGACCGGATACCGCCGGCTCTGGAAGAACCCGAGCGCCACCAGCACGGAGAGAAAGGGACCGGGAAGCCGTCCCCAGAGGAACGACGGCGCGAGGACGCGACCGTACTTGCGCTGCTGCCGGCGAAGGAACCACCGCACGGTCCAGGGGTACGAGGAAACCGGTTTCGGGGCGATTCGTGACATAAGCCGACCGGGCTGAATCTACTCAGACCGGCCCGGCGCATCAAGCAGTATCGCGCGTACCCGGTCGATAGACTCCTGCTGCATGCCGACTCGTGAGACAAGGTACTGCTCAACGGAGCCGTAGGTCTCGTCGATGTGCTCGAGCGCGAAGACGATCCACTCGGCCTCGACCCCCATGAGGTAGTTGAGATGCTCGCGCGGTACCCCAATGGTGAGGAGCAGCCGCCCTTCCTCGTGCTCCACGAATGCGTCGAGCACCTCGTCGAGGTAGGCATTGGACAGCAGGAAGTCGGCTACGATCGTCTCCCGCGGCACCCCGAGCAAATCCAGGAGGAGCGCGGTAAGCACACCAACACGGTCCTTCCCGTTCGTGCAGTGCACGAGCACCGGGTAGGCCGTCTCGTCTGCGAGCAGCCGGAAGACGGGTGCGAAGCGGTGCGTCCACTCCTCGAGATACTCTATGTAGAAGTCACGAAAACGGTCGGAGATCGCCCGGCGGTTGAGCAGGATCGTGAAATGCAGCGGTTTCATGTCGTCGTAGATGGGAAGGTGCGCGGTACGGGAGCCGGGTATGTGCCGGTTCGGATAGCGCTCGGTGCGGGACACCTCGCGCAGGTCGAGGACGGTCGAGATCCCGAGGCCCTCGAGCATCGAGACATCCGCGTCGGAGAGGCGGCTGAGGTGCCCGCTGCGGTAGAAGAGTCCGCTGCGAACCACGAGGCCGCCGTGCCCCTCGGCCGAACCGTCTGCAACCGCGTACCCGCCGATGTCACGCGTGTTGAACGTCCCCTCGAGCGGCACGAAGCGCTCGATGCTCTTCCCGCGCGGGTTGCGCTCCTCGATCCCTCCGCCGCCGAGCCCTCCGTACCTTGGTGCAAACGGATCGACCCCCCTGCCCCCGACGATACGGACCACACCGAACAGCGCAATCAGCAGCACGACGATGAAAGATGTGCCGGTCAGAACGGTTCGCAAGGCTTCAACTCCGGACTCTGGTCCGGACAGGATACCGCACTGGCCGAGCGAAGATCAACCGGACCACAGCGACGCTGCGGTCCGGTTCAGTCAAGAGAGCCTACTGCATTTGGGCGTAGACCTGCCGAGCTTCCTCGAGGACCTGCCGCCCGCCGGCGTTCATCCACTCCTCGACGAACTGATCCCACTGCGAGAGCGGGCGCGCTCCGGTGATGAAACGGATGAAATTCTGCTCTTCGATCGTGTCGAGTGCGACCTTGTACTCACCCCACGCCCTGAGCGGATACCCGCTGATAGCGTCCATTGGACCTATCGCCTTCGCCCGCTCCTGAGCGATCCAGTCACCGTCTTTCGTAGCCGTATCGTAGATGTCGTAGTTGGGGACCCACGGGAAGTAGTTCATCCCGTATTCGGCTCGCTTCTCAAAGGTGTCGTACGGCGGAATCCACTCGAGGAACCCATCGTCTCTGCGTTCGTAGGTGATCCCTTCGTCTCCGTGGTAGATGAAGACCGACCATTCCTCGGTGTTCAGAAGCTCATCCCAGATATTGAACCACTTGCGGATCTTCGCATCGTCGTTCTCGAGGTGGCTGCCGAACACGATCATCGGGATGACCTCCATCACCGTTCGCTGACGCATGCCCTGGTCGCCCCGAGGACCGACCGGCGGTGGAATGGTGAGCGGTCGGGCGTCAGGGTTTGCCTGAACGAGCGGATCGTAGAACTGTCCGGAGAAGTACATCTCCGAAGGTCCTGCCGTCCACCACCAGGTGTCGGGGATCAAACCGAAGTTGCCGGCATACCACTTCTCGCGGAAGACGTTGATGTTGTCCACGAAGAACGAAGGGTCGATGATGCCGTCGGTGTACCACTTGTTGAGCAGGGTCAGCGCTTCCTTCGTTTCAGGCAGGATCGATCCCCAGACCAGCTCGCCGTCCTTCACCTGGAAGATCTGCGGGTGAGCCCCAAAGGCGCCGTAGATCGGAGCGAACATCTGTATGTTCCCAGGCGTCTGGTAGAAGCTCATACCGTACGTGTCGCGAGCCCCGCTCTGGTTGGGATCGTCGTTGCGAAATGCGTAGAGAACTGCCTCGAGCTCATCCAGAGTCGTGGGAATGTCCATGCCCAGATTGTCCAGCCAGTCGGCGCGGATACTCATCACACGCGACGCGTCACCGAGCGGCCATGCCGTGGGAAAGCCGTAGTTCTTCCCGTCGACGTTCGTGAAGGCCCATGCGTTCGGGTCGATCTGATTGACGTACGCGTACATACGCGGTGCCTCTTCGCGGATCAACTCGATGGGAACCTCCGCGATAACGCCTTGCTCGGCAAAGCGTCGCAGCATGTTGTGGTCGTACGCGATGAACGCGTCGATCGGGTCGCCGGAAGCCACAAGCAACTGCAGCACCTGGATGTTCTCGGCACGATTGGGCGCAGCGTTGTTCAGCGTGTTGAGCCGCACGTTGAAGTGCTCTTCGATGCGCCGCGTAATCGGGGCGTCGTCGGGGATGTCATACGTGTACAGGACGGTGAGTTCCATCGGACCGTCCGGCGTCGATGCCGCCTCCTGACCTCCGGCGGCAAAGGCGAGCCCGACGGGGCCCAGCATCAATGCCGCGGTAAGCACGGCAACCATCTTTTTCATTCTTGTCCTCCTTCTCTCGGATCGCTTTTCCTCGTTGTCTCGTCATCACAGAATCGGCTATGCCATAGGCGGGCCTCCTGGCTGAACGATTCTCAGCCCTTCACTGAACCGAGCATGATACCTTTGATGAAGTGACGCTGCAGGAACGGGTAGATGCTCATGATCGGGACGATCGAGACGATGATCACTGCAGCCTGCAACTGCACCAGCTGAAAATCCTGAGCCTGACTCGTGCGGATGTCCGCCCACATGTCTCCGGTGTTCTGAATCAGAATCTCGCGGAGGATGATCTGGAGCACCTGTCGATCGCGTCGCGTGATATAG
>SLST01000347.1 GCA_007130265.1 Spirochaetales bacterium | reverse complement strand
CGCCTCGCTCCGGGGCTGGTGCGAGGCTCCCACGGCGGTTCCCGGCCCACCGGGAACACCGCCGGCATTTCGGCGCCGGAGGCGACGGCGGAGCCTGTGGTCGTATCGCAGATCAGTCGGTCGTACGGCGCCACCCGGGTCCTCGAAGGGCTGAGCGTAGTGTTCGAGCCAGGTGAGATCACCGTCGTGCTCGGGCCGTCGGGGTGCGGCAAGACGACGCTCCTTCGGCTCGTCGCCGGGCTCGATGAGCCGGAGAGCGGAAGGATCGAGGCGCCTGCCCGCCGATCGGTCGTTTTCCAGGAACCGCGGCTGCTCCCATGGGCGGACGCCGCCGCGAACATCGACTTCGTACTCCCCGGTAAGGACCCAGCCCGGGTTCAGGAGTCGCTGCACCACGCCCGCCTGCCCGGGCATGGTGCCGCATTCCCGGGCGCGCTGAGCGGAGGGATGCAGCAGCGACTCGCCCTTGCCCGAGCATTCGCGTACCGCGGAGAGATGATGCTTCTCGACGAACCGTTCCAGAACCTCGATCTGGCTGTGAAGCTCGAACTTGCCCGGGAGGTTCGCTCGACGACGGCCGGGCGCGGGGTGACGATCATGGTGACGCACGACGTGGTGGAGGCGCTTGCGACCGGCGACCGAATCCTCATCATGGCGGGTAACCCGGCACGGTTCGTTGGCGAAGAGCGCGTCGGTCTGCAGGCGGCCGACCGTGATCCGCGCTCCACGGAACACCAGTCCCACGCTGCGCGTCTCTACGACCTGCTCCTCTCGGCAAGGTAAGCATGGTGGATCCGCTGGTTCCGGAAGTCCTGAGGGATGGTTTCCCTGGTGATTTCCTCGACCTTGAGAACCGAGGGAACCTCTGAGAGCTGAAAACGGCGACGATTCGTCGAGAAGAGCAGCATACCGCCGGGGCGCAGAATGCGTCCGCACGACGCGAGTAGCTCGCCGTGATCGCGTTGGATGTCGAGCGTCCGCGACATCTTCTTGCTGTTCGAGAAGGTGGGCGGGTCGAGGATGACCATATCATACTTCGCCCCCGCACCGCCCTCGCGCTGGAGAAAGGCGAAGACATCGGCCACCTCGAATCGATGGTTGCCCGCGCTGAAGCCGTTGAGCGCAAGGTTCTCCCGGGCCCATGCGGTGTACGTCGAGCTGAGGTCGACGCTCACCGTCGCTCTCGCTCCGCCGGCTGCCGCGTACACGGTGAACGAACCGGTATAGCTGAAGAGGTTCAGCACCCGTACGGGACCGGCCTCGCCGAGCCCGAGAACGATGTCACGGACCATTGCGCGGGTGATCCGGTGGTCGAGAAAGAGCCCCGTGTCAAGATAGTCGCTGAGGTTGATCAGGAACCGCAGCCCTCCTTCCTGGACGACCGCGGTGACACGGGAGTCCGCGAGCTTCTCATACTGTTCTCCACGGCCGGTCTTTCTCCGCGTCTTGTAGAATACGTCCGCTTCGCGGAGGCCCAGCGTTCGTCGCGCTGCATCACTCATACGTTGCCGATAGGTCTCCGGTGTCCCGGGAAGATTCTTGTGCGGGGCGTGATACTCGCAGATATGGAGATAATTCTCGTAGCGGTCGACGACGAGCGGGACTTCGGGGATGTCGCCGTCGTAGAGCCGGTAGCAGGTGATTGCGTTGCGGCGTGCCCACTTGCCGATGTGCTTCGCTCGCTTGTTCAGCCGATTCGCGAAGATATCGACCTGGTAGTCCAGGTCATTCTCCATTGAGCATCCTGATCTTGACCGAGAGAACCGCGTACCCGGAGGAGAGATCCTCTTTCTGGACGATCACCTGCGGGGGGACTTTGAGCTTCACGTTGGTGAAATTCCATATCGCCGTGATGCCCGCCATTATCGCCTGTTCCGCCACGTCCTGTGCAGATTGACTCGGAACCGTCAGGATCGCCATGGAGGCCGAGAGCTTCTCGACTCGCTCGGCGAGCTTGTCGAGATGGTAGACCGGCTTTCCGTTGATGACACGCCCGACCTTTGCCGGATCAGTATCAAAGGCCGCCTCAATGCTCAGCCCCCTCCTCGGAAACTCGGGGTACCCCATGAGTGCGGTCGCGAGACTACCGGCTCCAACGATGACTGCCCGGTGGCAGGTGTCCCAATGGAGAAAACCGTAAATCGCCTCAATCAGATTCTGCACCGGAAAACCGATGCGGGGCTTTCCCACGATGCCGGTGATCGCGAGATCCTTGCGCACCTGGATCGGCTCGAGCTCGAGCTCGTCGGCAATCATCGTCCCGGAGATAAACGTTCGACCCTCGCGCGCGGCATTCTCAATCACGTGAAGGTACGACGGAAGGCGCTTGATTGTCGGCAGACTCGCGAGTTTGCTGGCTCTCATGCGATGGTACTCCTCGTCGGCCAATCAGGCTTGGCTGGATTATACCTCAGGAGGCGGCAAAGGCAAACCGCAGGACTGCTATGCAGCGCGCACCTGTGATGGTAGCATGACCTGTGCGACCTCGATTTCCGCTGCTCCTCCGGGGCGTGCTGATTCTCATCCTCTGCTCTCCGGCGGCGTCCCTCGACGAGCCGCCGATCGCCCGCGGCTGGAGCTGGCGGTTCATCACCGGCGGTGTAACCGTGGGGCCGGTCGCGTTCGCCTCCGACGGCGTCGCCTATTTCGCAACCGGCGACCGGTACCTCTATGCGGTCGACTCACGCGGGACCATGCTCTGGAGGACCGATCTCGACGTGCGGCCGGCAGGCGGGCTTGTCGTCGGGACCGACGGAACCATCTTCGTCACGCTTGAGAGCGGCGAACTCATCGCGCTCAACCGCGACGGGCGGCTGATCTGGCGGAGACAGGTGACGGCCGACCGTCCGCTTGCGCCGGTGGTGACCGCTAACGGCATCGTGATCACCGTCCGCAGACCTGGGACGATCGAGGCGCGCACGCACACCGGTCGTTTCGTCTGGGGCCTCGAGACCGGAGTCCAGGTCAGCGCCGCTCCGGTACTCGTGCGTGACGGCAATGTGCTCGTCTCCGGCGAAGGAGGGGAGTACATCCTTATCTCCGTCGATGGTCGCCTGATTCGCCGCCGTTACCTCGGTGAGGTGGCCACGGTGCTCGGCGTTACCGACCGAGAGATCGTCGCCGGTTCCGCCGACGGAAGGGTAATCGCCTTCGACGCGACGCTTGAGCCCGTTTGGCGCGCCGACGTAGGGTCGGCGGTCCACACGCTCGTCGTCGGATCGACCGGCGATGCGTACGTGATAAGCGACGACGGGATGCTGTCGCGAATCACCTCCGAAGGGGTGCTCGCCTGGAGGACGCAGCTCGACTCCGGTCGGGCCGTCGCCCTTGTTGCCGCTGAAGACCTGTTTCTCGTGACGGGCGGCGGTGCCCTTGAGCGCCGTTCGAGAGAGTCCGACGTGATCTGGCAGACACCGCTGCTCGATCGACCGGTCTCAGTGAGCGCAGCTCCTTCGGGTGAACTGATAATCCCCACGGCGAGCTGGGTCACCTACGCCTATCCGGTCTCCGTCGTCGCGAGCGGACCGTGGCCGGAGGCTCGGGGCGGCGCCGACCGCCGTGGGGTCGCTCCCGGCGCCGCCGAGGGGCGACCCGATATGGCCGCGTACGGGCGTACCGTGGACTACCTCGCGCTGCAGGCGCTGCTCATCGCCGGCGGGCCTACCGAACAGAACGCGGCAATGGGTGACGTGGCGGCGCGAATACACGACGGACACAACCTCGCCGGGCGGTATCCTTACCTGCTGCATCTCAGTGAGCTCGTGGCCGGCTCGCCGTATTTTGGCCAGCTCAGCCAGTTCGGACCGCGCAGTGCGCCCCGTCGTGCCCGGGAGGAGGCGATCGTCGTGCTCGGTGAGATCGGCGATCTGGCGACCTCCCGTTTCCTCGCACGACTGCTGTCGCACGAAGCCGATCCGTCGCTGCAGGCCACCATCCTGAGAAGCATGGGAACTCTTGGAACGCCGATCGATCGCGAGCTCGCCACCCGCCTTTCGGATATTGTCCGGCGGAACTTGCGTACCGGTCCCGACGATACGCTCGGTCACGCAGTATCCGCCTTCATCGAGTCAGTTCACGTCCACCGTGGCGGGTATCTTCACCCGGAAGTGGCCGACTCGCTGCTCACGATCGCGCAGGGAGCTTACTCGCGTCAGGTGCGCGAATACGCGCTCGCTACGCTGCGAGTACTCGCCGGCGGTGGCCGCTAAGGCATCAATCTATGCAAGTCGAAGAGGATCGCGGTATAGTAGGAGGACGACGGAGGTTGCCATGCGAACAGGAATGATCGCGCTACTCCTTCTCATCGCGTCGCTCGTGCCGGCGCTCGATGTGGCCGAAGAGGAGTTACGGGAGCTTGGCACCCGGGATATAGAGTTCATCAACTACACCGGGCCGTACGACATGATCAACACGATCGAGGAGATCGTCGGCATCGGGCGTTCACTCGGTTCAGGCGTCGACGTTGGACCGGCGTACAGCGATTTCGAGCTCATTGCCAGGTACCGGGTCATCCACGCAGTCGATCCGACGGTCCGCGAGCGTTTCGACGCGGACATTATCGTGCCCCTCGCGAGCGCACGCGTAGATCACATCAACAACCTTCGCCGGATCATCTCCGGCTTTCTGCAGGAGGCGTACGCCTACTCGGCCACCGATGCCGATCTGCTCGCCCGCTGGATCACGATCTACAATGCCGTCGTCCGCGGCAACATGGAGTTCTTTGGCGAGCGGTACAAGGCCATCGTGACCGATCACCTCTCGCCGGACGATGCGGGATTGTCACGACGGTACGACGAGTGGCCCGGTCGCAGCCGCATCGTCATACCGCTCTCAACGACGGCCGCGCCAGGCGTGATCGGCGCGGTCGACCCCGGTGAGATCGCCGACGACCGCGTGATCGAGGAGCTTCGCACGCTCGACGATCGGGGAGTCGAAGACCGTCGGGAGATGATCGAGCTGACCGAGCGCGTTATCGAGGAGCGCGAGGAGGCGATCGCTCGGGAGGAAGAGGCGATCCGCCGCGAAGAGGAACGCATCGCCGAGGAGGTCGAGCGGGTCGTAGAGGAGCGCGAAGAGATCGTCGCCGAACGCGAAGCGGTTGCGACGCTTCCTGATGAGGAACGGGCACCCGCCGAAGAGGAGATCGAGGCGAGAGAGGCCGAGCTCGCTGAGCGCGAGCGTCGGCTCGAAGAGGAACGACGCGCCGCCGAGGAGCGGCGCGCGGCGATTGTCGAGGATCGGCAGGAGATCGCCGACCTCACCGACAGGGTTCGAGCAGAGCGCGAACGCATCGCCCGCGACGCGCGGGCGCTTCTCGATGAACGGGAGATTTCCGAAGAGGTCCGTGGCCTGTCCGGTACCTTGTCGCCCATCTACTTCCTGCGCGTCCGTGAGGAGGCCGGCGCGATCCTCGGTCAGCTGATCCAGATCAACCCGGTCACCGGGCTGCTCCTGAACCGCTCTCGCGAAGACCGTATAGTCAGCCGCAGCTACACCTTTCACGACGATCGCCTGCTTGTGATCGTCGCCGCGGACGACTCGGGTCGGCTGGCCCACTACGACGTGACGACGCTTGCCGAGACGCGGCGAAGCGAAGCGGAAGTGCATGTGGCGAGCACCATGCAGGTCCATGGGGAGCCGGCCCAAGTGTACGCGGTAGTCAGAGCGGCCGGCGACTGGCATCTTGGACGGTTCGACGCCGAGCTGTCACTCGTCGAACGCTCAATCATCGCCGTCAACCCGTACACGACGATGGCCTTCAGCGGCAACAGAATATGGGTGCAGAGCGCCGACGACCGGATCGTCGCGCTCGCGCTTGACGATCTGCGAATCGAGCCGTGACGTCGCCCTTCGCCGGACGGACGGTCCAGGTCGTGCGTGACCTGTCAGTGGACGAGCAGGTCTACCTCTACGACCAGACGAGACGGCTGAAGGAGGCGCTGCGCGACGGCGACCGAGACGCTGTGCAGCGGTTCCGCGTCGATCAACCCGAGATCGGCGTCTACCTGCTCTTTCTCGAGGACTCGACGCGCACGAAAGAGTCTTTTCGCAACGCGGCGAAGTTCCACCGTGTGAAGCTCAATGACTTCGCGGTTACCGGCTCGTCCTTCAGCAAGAAAGAGAGCATCACTGACACGGTCAAGATGCTCGTGGGCTACTCGGACCAGTCGATCTTCATCCTGCGAACACGCCACGAAGGGACATGTCGGTGGCTCGAACACGCCGTTGGTACGTACACGGTCAAGCGTGGTCTGCCGCCGGCCGCTTTCGTGAACGGAGGCGACGGGAGGCACGAGCATCCGACACAGGAGTTTCTCGACGAGTTCAGTTTCCTCGAGCAGCTCGCCTGGGATCGGTCGCACATCCATATCGCGCTCGTGGGAGACCTCTTCCATGGCAGGACCGTGCACTCGAAAGTCGACGGATTGCAGGTTTTCGGCGAGGTGGAGGTCGATCTGGTGGCACCGGAAGAGATCTCGATGCCGGATTACTACCTGCGGCGGATGGAAGAGTGCGGGTACGCCGTGCGGAGGTTTTCCGGGATCGATGAATACCTCTCGCAGAGACGCATCGCGCCTATCTGGTACTTCACCCGGCTGCAGTTGGAGCGAATGGGTGATCAGCTCCTGGACAAGGCCGATCGTCTGCGCGATTCGGTCACCTTCCGTCGTGATTTCGTCAGGCGGATGGACGAGGAGACCCGCTTCTACCACCCGCTCCCGAGACACCAGGTCACACCGACTATTCCCACTTTTCTCGACGACACGGCCCTCAATGGCTGGGAGCTGCAGAGCGTGAACGGGTACTACACCCGTGTGATCGAGGTCGCGATGGTTGCTGGTCATCTTGGGAAGGACTTCCAGGGCAGACCTCGAGTTGACCCCGACTACGCCGACGATTTCGTCCATGAAGTCGAGGCGCGGCGAACACGCAAACCCGACTATAAGGTCGGTATCAAGCCGGTACAAGACGGCATCGTGATCGATCACATCGGGCGCGGTTCGTCTCCCGGCGAGATCTGGAATCAGATCGACAAGATCCGGCGGATACTGGGGCTGGACCGTGTCAGCTCACACGGCGTGTATAGCTCCGGAGAACGGATATCGCACAAAGGCATGATCTCGTTGCCCGATCTCCTCGAACTGGCCGACCACGAGATCAAGATGCTCGGAGCAAGCGCACCCGGGTGCACGCTCAACATCGTCAAGAAGGGGAGGGTCGTGCGGAAGTACCGCATGGGGATGCCGCCGCGCGTCTACAATCTCCCCGGTATCAGCTGCAAGAACGAGGACTGTATCAGCCACCCGTCGCACCATGAACCGGTGACGCCGGAGTTTCTCCGTGCCGCCGGCGATTGGTACACGTGCAAGTACTGCGAACGGCCACATGCCTTTGGCGAGATCTGGTAGGTCGGGGTCGCGGCCGTCTGCGTCTACCGTCTCCCGAACAGCCTGCGGACGAACCGCCTGATCGCCTGCCAGATACGGCCGAAGAAACCGGGGTTCCTGATCCTGTCGAGTCGCAGGTATGCCTCCGCGAGCTCGTCGGGCGTGAGGCTCTTTCTCTGGGTATTCTCCTCAATCTCCATCTCGACGAGGTCACCCTCGTCCCGATCATCGACGATTCGCACCTCGATCGTCGTCCACCCGAGTCGTCGAGCGGCCTCGGTACGCCGGTGTCCGGCGACCAGCTCGTTACGGTTGTTGATGAGGATTGGATTCAGAAGGCCGTGACGGCGCAGACTCTCCATCAGAGAAGAGAGGTCCCCGAGGTTCTTTCGCACTCGCTTACGTATGATGATCTGATCGATATCTACCTGCACCGCCTCTCCTAGTCGAGCAACGGGTTGCGGTCAGCATCCTCAGGCTCGTCCACGGTCTCGGAATCGTCGTCGTCTGCCCGCGAGTCCTCTGGTTGCTCCTGAGGCGTCTCGGGCTCCGCTGGCGTCTCTTGCGGCGACGGCGAGTCGGATTCGGGCTCACCGTCCGGCTCCATGGGGTCGGTCGATTCGAGCGGATCGACGATGTCGAATGGGTCCGCCGATGGCTCCGGTCCCAGGAGAGGAGACGAAGGCGGCACCGTCTCGTCGCGGTCATCGTCGCCGGTGTCGTCAAGAAAGGGATTCGCGCCGGCACCGAATGTCGTTCCGGAGCCGGTGTCGTTGCGTGGTCCCACGGCGACGGACGACGAGAAGATCGAGTTCTGCACCCCCGCCGCTGTGACCGACGTTGGCCGGCTCAGCTGGGAGGCGATGCGGTCACGACGATCGGTGTGAAACGTCTCGGTCGTGTCGAAGGCCTTCGGTTCGGTCCCGGCGATGAAGAGCTCGGACATCGTTCTCCCGCGGTGACTCTCCGTTGGAAGCGAGCCGCTATCCGCGGTAACGGTGACCTCGACAAGCCCCGACGGCCGCTCGAACTCACGGGGCGGGAGGTCCTTGTGGATCTCCTTCATGTACCAGGCCCAGATCGGCCCGGCGGTCTGCGCACCGGTCTGGTTCGTGCCGAGGCTGTTGCTCCCGCCGCGATCGAACCCGAGCCAAACCGCGGTGGTCATGTACGGTGAGAAACCGACGGTCCAGGCGTCTGACCAGTTCTGGGTCGTTCCGGTCTTGCCGGCCATGGGCATTTCGTCGAAACCGCCGACGAGCAGGCGTCTGTTCCGCAGGGTGCCGAACTCCACGGTGCTCTTGAGCATGTCGACCATCAGATAGGCCGCCTCGGGCGAGATGATCTGCGCGTTCGGGCCCTTTCGCAGGAGGTCCTGTGCTACGTCCTGGGCCGGGGACAGGACGGTGTTCCCTCTGCGATCCTCGATGTACCGTATTGACACGGGGATGACCTCGCGTCCGCCGCTGGGAAACGTCGCGTAGGCGCGTGCCATGAGCAGCGGACTCACCGCAACCGTACCGAGCCCGACCGGATAGCGTGGCTCGAAGCCACGCTGCACCATTTGCGTCTCGTTCAGCCCGAGCAGCCGACCTGCGGTTCCCAAGCCGTCGGCGAACCCGACCTGATCGAGTATGCGAAGCGACACAACGTTCATCGAGGTAGCGAGCGCGTAGCGCGCGAGGGTAGGCCCGCGCCACTCGCCGTTGTAGTTCTTGGGAGCGTACGGGGTACCGTCGTTGTTCCAGAAAACTACCGGCGCGTCCACGAACGAGCTCGCAGGCGTGATGACACGTTTGTCGACGGCGGCTGCGTAGTAGAGCGGCTTGAAAGCGCTGCCCGGAGGCCGCATCGCGCTGATCGCCCGGTTCACCTGGTTCCCCGCTTCGAAGGGGCTGCCTCCGACCATCGCGAGGATGTGTCCGGTATCGTTTTCGAGGGTGATCAGCGCGCCTTCGACACGGGTTCGGTCTGCGACCGCTCTGCGCTCGAGATACGTCGCCCGGATGACCTGGCGCAGGGCGTCCTGTTCGCTGGTCTCGAACATCATCGAAACCATATCGACGATGGGAGACAGCTCGTCCCTGAAGGTGTTTCGTGCGTTTCGTCGGGCAGATGCACTGCCGATATGCATAT
>SLST01000011.1 GCA_007130265.1 Spirochaetales bacterium | reverse complement strand
CGTGTGCGGCGACAACCGGCAGACGCTCGCCGACATGGCAGCCACCGGCGCCGACATCATCGAAATCGACCACGCCATGGACCTCGCCTGGTGCCGCTCCTCGCTCGGCCCGTCGTTGTGTCTTATCGGCAACCTCGACCCGGTGAGCGTCGTTCAGGATGGAACAGCGGAAGAGGTCCGAGAGGGAAGCCATCGATGCATCCAGGCTGCCGGCGAGTCGGGGTTCATCCTCGGCACCGGGTGTTTCGTGACTCGCGACACGCCCCTTGAGAACCTCGTCGCGATGGTCGACGCCGCGCGCGAGACCACCACACACCAATCCCCATGAGGCATCACCCGTGAACGATCAACCGTACCTGCTCTACACCGGCCGTGCGACCCCGACCGTCGAGTCGACCCCGCTCCTCCCGCAAGAGGGCGTGAGGCACATCCGCGTGCACACCGCCGAGCATCCGATGACGCTCCTCATCGGAGCCGCGGTGGTCTCGCACAACGGAGCGCTCTACACGAGCTGGGCTCAGGCTCCTGACGCAATCCCCGAGAACGGACCCGAGGAGCACACCCGCGGCCGCCGTTCGACCGACGACGGCGCAAGTTGGAGCGAGCCTGTGGTCATGGCCCCCGCGCACGACCACGGCCGAAACCACAGCCACGGCTCGTTCCTGTCGCACGGCGGAGAGCTCTGGTTCTTCGCGCCGACGTACGTCCCGGACACGAAGAGCTATTTCGGCGATCTCAGAACCGAAGCGTTCGTCCTGGATGAGTCGAACGGCTCGTGGCGCTCGCGGGGGATCGTCGCGGAGGATCTCTACCCTATGGACGAGCCGAAGCGCCTGCCCGACGGCCGGTGGATCATGGGAGGGCTCAACGGGGCCGCGCGGGCCGCGGTCGCCGTCAGCCGGGACGACTCCCCGGCGTCGTGGCGGACGGTCGCCCTCCCGCAGGCCCCGGGTGGGGCCTTTGGTGAGACGACCGTCGTCGTGGGCGCGGACCGGTTGCTCGCGATCGTACGGCCAAACCACCATACTGAGTCATGCGCTCTGGTCCACGAGAGTTTCGATCGGGGAGTGAGTTGGACAACTGAACGCGTCAGCAACTACCCTATGGCGCCCTCCAAACCCAACGCCGGCATCCTGCCTGACGGGCGGATGTACCTGATCAGTAACCTCGGGCCTGACCGAAGCGTCCCAACCATCGCCGTCGGACCCGCCGGATGCCTCGAGGTCGACCGTGTGTTCCGCCTGCGTCCCGATTCGCCGTCCCCGCCGAGACACTCCGGCAGAGACCACAAACCGCAGTGGGCCTACTTCTACTCGCACGTCTGCGGGGGTAGTCTGTACATCGCGTACCACCACGCCAAGGAGGACGCTGAACTCACCGTTGTGCCGGTTGCATCGTTCTGAGCGCGCTGTCTCTGGAATCGGACTATAAGGGTCAGACAGTGATCCTGACGTCTCTGCGCGGCCGGTTCGGCTTCTTGACACAGCACTCCGCAATGCATACAAAAGATGGATGATCGCAATCAGGCGCAGGTGTCTCCTTGCCGGTACAGTCGTCGTGCTGCTGTGGGCGATCGCCGGGTGTGCGACCCTTCCCTTACCGGACGGCCCAGACCAAAGCCTCGCTGTGGTTCTCTACGACTTCCGCGAGATCAGGTACGACACTTCATGGGGAGTCATAGGGGCGACGGCGACGATCGTACACCCCCAGACGGGACGTCGGACGAGACTGATTCTCCCCGTCCATCGTACCTGGACATCCGTTGCGCTCGATCCCGGACTCTACCGGCTGCAGGAGTTGACGTTTCAGTTCCGCGAGCATCGCATGGACGGTGACGACAGGTACTGGAGCGAGTTTCATGGCCTATCGAGCCCGATCTACGTTGAACCCCTGACCGTGCTCGTTGCGCGAAACATGATACGTGTCAACCGCAGGGGCTCCCATCGACACTACGATGTCCGACTGACGCTGGTAACGGATCGTTCCGAGTATCTCAGAACGGCAACGGACACTGTGCGGAGGAATCGCATGTGGTCCGCCTGGGATGGGTATACCGAGCTCGGTCTGTACCGGTCTACCGACTCCTGACGACCGTCAGAATCCGGCAACAACGCGGAACCCAACCCCGCGGCGCACGTCCAGAACCGGGAAGACAGCAACGGTGTGGCCGTGCGCGAAGCCGCTGACCGTGGAGTCGGAATCAGGTTTCTGTACCGGTCGGATTGCCCGGAACAGGTTCGTGTTACGCGCCTCGATCCACGCGCGCCGGGTATCGTAGATTCCGGCGGTGAATCTGACCCCAACGGCGGCGCTCGCGAGGTATAGCGGGGCGTGCTGCTGAAGACTCCGCCAGATCGTGCTCAACGTTGCATACGACCAGTGCGTCGTGCTGACGCCGGTGAGGTCTCGCGCGACGAAGGCGTCGTCGCGAACGGAGCGGATGTAGAATCCCGACGCCATCAACGCGTTGGAGAGCAGACCAGCTGCAGCGAGTCCGACATGAAACCGACCAGCGTAGGCGTTTCCAAATACCGGCGGAACTGCTACCGCTGCCGCGCTCGCGGCGATCGACGCGCCGTTGTACCATTCCGGTTCGGGATCAGGGTCGATGACGAACGATGCCAGGGCAACCGGCCCCGCGAGAAGCGGCGGCGCCACACCTGTCCAGAAGCCGATTCGCCGAGACGTCCTCAGACTTCGGTACCGCCCACGGTCGAGCTCGTACTCATCGTCCATCGAAAACGCCTGGATATTCCGCGTCGCGCGTGGACGAGCGGTAACAAGCTCAAAGCTCGTGAGGATTGCCGACGTGAGAAACGCCCCACCGAAAGCCGCGGCTCCGGCGGCCGACACGCCCAGGTACCACTGACGCGTTGCGATTCCCCGGTAGTGCAAAGCATCCTCCGTCGTGGTCGCCTGCCGGTAGCGTTCGTACGCCTCTTCGGACGCGGCATCCGCGCGCCCTCCCAGAAACGCCGCACCGCCCACCGAGCCGACGCTCAGCGCGATGTTCGCCGCTATCCGCAACGGACGGATCCCACTGCGTGAGGTATCGATCTCGCGTATTGCAGCCTCTGAACGGTCGATTCGACGCGAGAACCGAATGCCCATATTCGCTACCTCGGGAACCAGCACCGGAGGCGCGGTCGGAGTCATCGTCTGAACGCGCTGGTTGAAGGTGTCGGCGATTACCACGAGCCCGTCCTCGTCGACCCACACCCCTGTCGGGACGGAGAACTGTCCCGGATCGTAACCGAGTGAACCGTAGGAGTTGATGATCTGTCCTTCGCGTGAGTACGTTGCGATCCTGTGGCGCGTCGGCAAAGTGACGTAGATCGTCCCCATCGAGTCGACCGCACAGCGAGACGCCGGTTCGGCATCCTCTATCCGTGTTACGCTCAGTAGCTCACCAGAGCCGGTCATCCGCGCCAGGGTGCCGTCAACACCCGAGAACACCGCGATGCTTCCGGTGTGATCGCTGAAGACTTGCAGACTCGACGACGCCGACGTCTCGCGTGGAACGACTCCGGACTCTACGAGCGAGGTTTTCACTGCCTCTTCGAGGTACTCGTCCCGCTCGCCGCTCGCGTCGAACACTCTGACATCGGTTCGACCGATCACGTATATCATGCCGCTCGCGTCAACCGTCATTCCCGCCGAAAGCACCGGTCCATCGGGGATCACTATCGTCTCACGTTGGTTCAGAGCGTGGTCAAATACGAGAATCCTCTTTCCGTCGACACTCAGGTAGTAGACCCGGTTTCCCGGCTCTACGTGAAGTGCTCCGGCTATCCCGATGTCCGGCGGCTGGTCGACAACAACCGACGCCATCTCCCGTCCCTGGGCGTCTGTCCTCAGTAGAACCGTAGGACTCATCGCGTCGAGCACCAGGATCGACCGGTCAGGCAGCATCGCCACAGCCACCGGCTCATGAACCGAGGCGGCCACCTCATCGTAGCGATAGACGTCATTGATCAGCCGCGCAGCCGGCCCGTAGACCTCCAGCGCCTGGGAGAAGTCGGGTCGGCGACCGTAGAACAGCTCGTCGCCGGAACGCTCGATATCGGTCAACTGCTGTACTGCCGATGATCCTGCCGCTGCGACCAACGCATCACGTCGTTCGGCGAGTGAACTGTCGTAGTCCGCGAGGATCGTTGCTCGCTGAAACTCGGCTATACCGGCGAGTAGCTCCTCGAGCTGACCAGGTTCCCCGGCCGCCTGCTCGAGCGACTCCGCGAACGATTCCAGCAGCTGGAACTCTTCCGGAGACGCCGGAGGAATCGTGAACTCTACCCGGGTTATCTGACCTTCGAGGACCAGTATATCCCGAGAGAAGATCACGGTGGGGCCGCCAAGGCGGTCCTGGACGATCGAGAGTACGTACGCGCCGTTGAGGATCCGTTGGAGCATCCGATCCGGATTGCGGATCATCGTGTCGTCGAGATAGACGGTGTAGCGACCGGGCAGGCCGTCGCGAACGAGCTCGACGCTTCCGTACGCGATGCGGATATCGCTGAACTCAGACAGCATGGCCGCCACGATCTCGTCTGCCGCATCAAAGACGTCGAAGATGGTGAACGCAGTTTCCGAGCGCGTTACCGTGACTTCTCCGGATGCGGTGTCGAACAAGCTGAGCGTGAACCGCAGCCGCCCCGCGTCATCGCGATCTCCGGCACCGAAGATAACATCCTCAACCCCTTCGTCCTCCGCAAGCTCTGCGAGCGATGCGGGATCGTACTCGCGAATCAGAATCTCCGCGTCCGGCATGTCGTAATCGACGACTTCGTACTCACCCAGGAGTCGCAGCACCAGGGCTATCGTCTCGCCCATCGTCTGCATGAGCGCATCGTACGCCGGCTCGCCCGTGAGGTTCTGCACCGGCAGGACCGCGACTCTCGGTCGCAGACCTTCCACGCCGGGCGCAGATGTGCTCACGGCGATCAGTAGCGCAAGAGTAAACAGCTTGCGGACGAGACTCATACGTGCGAGAATAGAGCAATTACGAAAAGATGAAAACACCAGTTCCGGAGGTGGTGTGATCCGTACGCGTCTGGCACTCATTGCTCTGGTCGCCGTCCCACTTCTGACTACGTGCGAGCTCGTCAGTCCTCCATTCGTGTGGGACAACCCGTGGGATCCTCACCACGATCTCGAGTTCATCGACTCGTTCGGTCATCCGCTCTACGAGTCGGTGGGAGGCCTCGCCCATCTCGGCTCCATAGCAGTGTGGCGCAACGGCGAGGGCGAAGAGGTCCTCTTCACTCCACAGCAGGGGCACCGGATTCGGAGCTACCGCCCTGACGCGAACGAGTACGGGATGCTCGTGCTCGATGAGCACGGAGGCGATGTCTTCTTTGATCTCGCGATCGTGCCGGGCGACGGCGGTGATTTCCTGTACGCGGCAGCTTCTGAGAGCATCCACCGGGTTCACCTCTCATCCGGAACCATCGACCTGCGCTGGGCCGACATCCCGGAAAGATACGTCAGGAGGTTGGCTGCTGATCCCGATGGCGCACTATGGGCTCTGATCTCCGGTTCCGACGGGGAATCGTACGGTGATCCACGGTTTCTCCTTTCCACGCCGGACGGAACCATGTCCGAACCGTTCAGCTTCCCACCCATCCTCGACTCGTCGATGAGACAACCGGTTCTCGACTTCGCCGTCGGCTCGACCCTCGTGGCCGTTGTGCGCGACGACCTTCGAACCGGGCGTGACGTCCTCTTTCTCGACCGGGCAACGGGCGAGCCAACCGGGCGGCTCGTGTACGATGGCGCCTATCAGCTGGTCCCTCCCGACGATGACCGCGAGACCTCCATCCGGGGCGAGCGCATTGTCTACAATCAGAGTGAAGACCGGTTCGTGCTGCTCACTGCTCGACACCTCGACGGCAATGCCATCGTCTATTTGGACGGCATCACGGGCTCCTTTTTGTCCGCCACCGGGACGGACACTGATCTCGCGGGACATGACTGGCGAGGACTGGCGGTTGCAGGCCCGTCGGAGTACGTCGCGAGCAACTTCACCGGCGAGGTGGTCCGCGTCGAAGCCGGCTGGCCGGTGCTCCACGAGAACACCAACGAAGACCCGCTCGGATTCATTCGCCTGGGCAAGCCGGTGATTGACCACTACACCGATCCGCCGCTCCTGCTCGCCACGGATCACAGTCACAGGAGTATCCAGGTCATAGACACGCACACCCATCGATTCGAGCGCTTCTTCGCCAGCCGCGGTCACGGACCAGGCGAGCTCGGGGATTTCCGAAGTGTGTTCATCGCCGAGGATGCCGTCTATGTCAGCCGGTATGAAGAGATCCTGCGCTACGGACGCGACGGACAGTACCTGGGTATACTCCTGGACGGAATCCCAGCGATGGAATATTTCGCTGTCGTGGGAGACATCCTGGTCGGTTTCTACCATGAGGAACGAGGCGCAGCACTGTACACACATAACATTGCGACAGGTTGGCACAACCACTGGCACGGCTTCGCCGCGCACGGGCCCGCGGCGATCGACGTCCGACCCGATCCTGCAGGAGGACTCACCGACGAGATCGTGGTGGTGGTGCAGGACTATGACCGCGGCGACATCCTGATCGGCACGCTCGACCTTCTCACCCTCGAGCCGCGATGGTCGGGTGATTTCCCGTTTCGCGACCTGTTTCCTGATGGCCAGCCCGGGGTCCATCTGGTGGACGTTACCGTGACCCCGCAGGGCTTCGTGTGGATCAACTCGGAGAACGATACGCTGATACAGACCGACATGACCGGAGAGATCTACCGGACGATTGGCCCCGGCCAGGACGCGGGGAGGGGTACCCACATCACGGCGACCGCCCAGGGAGGGTACTACATCACCGACTGGGATCACCGGATCAGCGAGTACGGGATACCGAGGCAGTAGCTTTCCTCGCGCGAGTGCCGGAGACGTCTGCACATAACGAATACGGAGGGCACGATGACAGCAAGGGGCGTTCTCAGATGGTGTTGGATCGCCGCGGCGGTTTCTCTTGTCGTTGCCGGTTGCGGGCGAGAAGCAGGTGTTGCAGCGGACGACCCCCGGCCGGCCGCTGAAGCGGAGCGCCTCGCGGAAGCGGAACCGCCCGGGGAAGCGGATCACCCCGCTGAAGCATCGGTATCAGAGGTGCCCGTCGGCCTCGTTGACGAGGCTCAACCCGCCGCGATTGAAGAAGGAATCGTAACCTTTGTGGTGGGTGACGCGTTCATGCGCGACGCTCCGGCCGATTGGATACCTCTCGACATTGGTGACCCTGTGCCTGCGAGGAGCACCGTTCGGGTAGCACAGGAGTCGTACGTCGATATCCAGCTCGGATCGCTCGCGGCCGTGCGGGTTGAGGCCGGTACGACCGTGACGATCGACCACCTCTCCCTGGGATCGACCGACCGCAGGGCGACGGTTGATGTGGCCGTCGGAAGCGTTTTGAGCCGTGTCGATCGGCTGACCGGAAACGACCGGTACCGCGTGCGATCGGCGACGACGGTCGCCGGGGTTCGGGGTACGGACTTTGGAGTCACGGTTACCGACGAGATGCGAACGCTCGTTGGTGTACAGACCGGCAGCGTCAGCGTAACTCCCAGGTGGATTGACGACCTGCAGACCATGACTGACGGGGCCGACGATGTGGATCTCGTTGAGGCGGTCACGGCCGTTGTGCGGAGCCTTGAGCGCGAATACGTCGCGGCATCCGGCGAACAGGCGATCGTCGACGAGGTAGTGCACGATGCCGTGCAGGATCGCGTCGGGCTCGTCGCTGCGGCCGCCCGTACCCTGGTCGCTGCCCCGCCTGCCGAGCAGGAGTCGGCTTTGAAAGAGCTTCGCCGACTGAGCGAAACGGTCTACGAGACCGGCCAGGAAGCTGTTCGGATCGACCCTCTGACGCCGGCAGTCCGAGAGCGAATCCGGCGGGTCGACGACCTGCAGATCCTTCCCGCTCCGCCGGTCTCCGCCCCGGACGCGACGGTCTCCCAGCGCGAAGCGCTCGAGGAAATGCATGCACACGTCAGGGTCTCGGTCACTCCGGACGATGCGGCCCTGTACGCGGGCGACGTCTCAATCGGTCGTTCGAGATTCGCGGGGGTCTACCCAGTCGGTATGGCACTGCTCGTGGAGGCTTATGCGGACGGGTACGAGCCGTACTTCGAGGAGATCGTCTTGAGCGATCCGGGTGTCCGAGTCGTCTCGATCGCGATGGAGGCCCTGCCGGATGCCGAAGAGCCAGAGCAACCGGGCCCTGCGGTCTCTTCGGTAGCAGAGGAAGATCCGGACGACCCGGAGCTACCCGATGCTCCGGAGCCGGCGCCGGTGGAGCCCACGCCCCCGCCCGAATACACCGTGCTGGTCCAGGCCGAACCACCCAATGCGGTCATTTCGATCAACGGGCAGCAGGTCGGTCGCGGTAGATACAGCGGGCGGTACGAACCCGGAACACGTCTTGCGGTGAACGTGAGCCTGAGCGACTACGATTCGCAGACGCAGACGGTAACCGTGCCGGAGAGGGACGTCGACCTTGCCTTCACTCTCGTTCGGGCGCAGCGGACGATCACCATCGAAGTGAGTCCCCAGGACGCCGAGGTACGCCTCGCGGGGATGACCGTCGGCGTCGGCCGTCACGCCGGTGCGTACCAGATTGGCGAGCAGCTCGAGTTCGAGGTTGCCGCCCCGGGCTACGTGACGCGCTCGTTGGACCTCCACGTCGACGCGAACATCCCGACCCGTCACCTCGTGACCCTCGAACGCGAACGGCGGGTCGTGCGCGTGTCCGTTGAGCCGACCGACGCGGCGATATTCCTCGGTAGCCGGCAGGTGGGTACCGGCGAATACGAGGAGCTTGCAGCCGTGGACCGCACGCTGCACTTCCGCGCAGAGCGCGACGGGTACGCGCCCGCTGAGCTCACCGTCAGTGTCGCCGCGACCGATGGGTCGACGCACTCGATCACACTCGAGCCGCGCCCGATAGAGCGACGGATCCCTGTCGGAGACGCGCCGTTCGTCCGTGCGATGGTCGCAGCCAGTGATCTGCTTGTCACGGCTGACCGCGACGGGACCGTGCGGGCGGTGGATGTCGAAGGAGCAGTGCGTTGGACCGTGACGACGGCCAACTATCCGAACGAGAACTCGCCCCCGGTGATTGCGTTCGACCGGGTGTACCTTACCGGCGCGGCCGAGTTCGTCGTGATCGATCTGCAGACCGGGGCAGTGCTCCATCGCGAGCCCCTGGAGTCGGATGCATCTCACCTCTTCGGACGCCGTGTCGTCGTCTCAGACGAACGTCTCTACTATCCCTCGAACCGGGAGATCCGCGTGCTCGACCCAGCCGGTGCGCAGGTATCGGCCGTCACCATCCCGGACGGGTCGAGCATGACACCGGCTCTCGTCGGGGATCGGCTCGTGGTTGCGGACCAGAGCGGCACGGTGCGCGCCTTCGATGCCGCCAGCCTCGTGGAAGTTGCCAGCGTGCCGACTGACCTGACGCAGCCGGTCTCTCTCGCACCGGCGGTAGCCGATGGGATTGCGTACATTGCCGGCCGACG
>SLST01000084.1 GCA_007130265.1 Spirochaetales bacterium | reverse complement strand
GAACCTGCTCGCCTTCGTCCCCGCCTATCTGGTCCAGTCGGAACGTTTCTTCGACCTGACCGGAAGTGCCACCCACGTCGCGGTGGCCGTTTCTGCAGTCGGGCTTGCTCCAGAGGTCGACGGACGCTCGGTTCGACGATCTCAAGTCGTCGTTCCTCCGCTTCCTCAATGTCTGGGCGCTGCAGGGGCTCTGGGTCGGCTTCACCATCGCGGCGGCGCTTGCGGAGCTGACAAGCCGGACGAGGATGGCGCTCGGTCCGCCGGCGGTTCTCGGCGCGCTCGTGTGGCTTGCAGGATTCACCGTCGAGGTTGTCGCCGACGCACAGAAGAGCCGATTCCGCGCCAGGAACATCGATGCGCTCGTCGAGCAGGAGGTGACCGGTTTCGTTGATGTGCCCGGCTCCTTCAAGTTCTCCGGGAGTCAGCGTCGCTACGTTGAGCTCTCCCAGAAAGGAGAGTCACTGATACTCTGGACGGCCATGATCGATGCCCTGGCCAGGCTCGAGTACCCGCTCCATATCAGGCAGACCAACGGCAGCACAAAGCACAAGGAGTACCTGCATTCCGGTACCACCGATCCGCGCAGAGTTCTGGCGGAAACCCTGGTCAGGGCGATCGGCCGTGTCGGTACCATCGTCGCGTACAACGCTTCCTTCGAACAGCGCGAACTGCGAGACCTCTCTCTTCGGTTTCCGGAACACCGGCGTCACCTCGACGGACAACTCAACCGGTCCTTCGACCTCCTTTCGGTCTTTCGTGACCATTACTTTGAACCCGGTTGCGGTGGCTCGAATTCAATTAAGAACGTTCTTCCGGTCCTCGTTCCCGAGCTCACGTATGCTACGCTGGAGGTACAGAGCGGTGATCTTGCGCAGCATGCGTGGAGGGAGATGATTTCTGCCGCCGATGAGTCCAGACGTCTCGCTTTCGCGGAGTCCCTGAGGCGGTACCGCGAACTCGACACATACGCGATGGTTCGTCTCTACCAGGAGCTCAGGACGCGAGCCCGGGCTCGGTAATGACAAACTGACGAATGCTCGACATCCGCCCGACCTTCATCTCTGTGGCAGCTCACGCTCAGAACCTCCTGATCGGCCGAGCGTAGTACTCACCACTCTTCCACGCTGTGACACTCTCTCCGGTAATGAAGTTTCGTCTCCATGCGCTCTCTGCGTCAGATTGCGACGAGCTCCAGTAACTGGTGTTGTCTCGCATGTCGCCGATGATCGACCGACTCCACCACATCCGTTGCAGCTCTGCTCTTGACGGTAAGAACCAGTCCCTGTAGCCGTTGTGGCTGTTGGTACTGCAGTGACGTGCGGCATACTGCGTACCAGTACCTAGTGCCGAGACGATCCGCTCGGTGTTCACGAAACCCCATCCGATATCAGTACCGGTGGCAATCGCGGCTCCCCTTCCTCCCCAAGGAAGACGCGCTTCCGCCGCAGCGGGCGCTGCCTCGAGGAATCGCCAATCGTCGTCATAGTAGGCAGAGTAGCCAGCATCATAGAAGATGATTCCTCCGGCCGGTCCGATCATTCCTATTTCCCATGGAATCCAGCATGCGTAGAGCGTTCGGTTTTCGGCAATGTCCCAATCTCGAACACTTGTCATGGTAGTTCCGAAGAACCCTGTTGGGTACGACTGGTGGCTGTAGTACTGCGTACCAGAACTTCTGTGTTGAGTCACACAGCTGCTTCTTCAAACTGATGAGAACGCGAGCCCGCAGCAGCCCGGTTGCCACGGGGGACCGCGGGCTTCGAGTGGGCCGGAGGTACCCGCCGGGTCAGGCGCCCGGATCAGCGGACCCGTCGGCAGTCAAGCATTCACGGATTTCGTCGAGGGTCGCGCCGAACCGTGCGTGTGCGGTCTCGAAAGCGAGGAGAGCGGGGCGCAGCTCTGGTATGGAGAGGGTCATCCGTCGCAGGATGTCTGCGTGCCAGGAGTCCCCCTCCAGCCCGTTCTCGTAGAACTTGGCGACTCTGAGGCAGTAGCCCTCGATTACACCGTAGCTGTTGTGGATCGTGTACGCGAGGGCCGCATAGTCGAACTCGTCGACCGCCCCACCGGTGATGCGGTCGAGGGAGCGACGATTCGTCTCGCTGACCAGCCGCAGGGATTCGATATCCGCGTCGAGCTCGGTCAGCAGGCGGCTGTAGTCGTCCCGGTCACGAGCCATACAGGACCTCGGCGTCGCGGTCTACAACGCCCCTGAACGGATCCGAGAGCGTTTCCCACTCGACAAGATCCACCGGCCACTAGGACTCCTCCACGACTCTCAGGCACTCGGGGAAGCGCGTGGAACCTTCCACGACGAGATCAAGGTCTGAGTCAGGGCGAATCCGGCGCCGGGGCAGGGCCGAGCCGATGAGACGGATCCGCGTGATTCCCGGATCACAGGCGAGGAGCAAGGGCACCAGGCGTCATGCTTCGCTCCTGAGTGCATCCTGCCGTCGTGCGAGATTGCGCCAATGTGAGGCGTTGCGGCGGTTCTCCGCCGCTGCGATCGCTTCAATGGAACCGGAATCTGGTCTGCCCGCCATGATGGAAGTATATGCTCCGAGAAGCAGCCGGTCGAGTTGTGACGTCGCGTTTCCTGGTAACGGAGGTTGTTTCAGGTACCCCGGTCGTTGAGACCTCGGGACGGAAGAACCGTACCTTCGGCTTCGCCGGTACCGCTGACGGCTCGGCCTACCTGTTCGACACGAATGAGACGAGTCCACTCCTCGTCCTTAGCGGGTGGAACGTACGAACCGCCCAAGTAGCCCCGGATGATGAGACGTTCGTTTTGCTTGCATCTGACGGGCTCCATATCATGCGGGGACCGACGATCGCACAGCTACGGGCGGTCGTCCGCAAGCAGGATCAACGTGTCGTAGTGAAGCGTGACCAACCTCACGATGTCTCAGAGGCTATTCGGTTCTATGTCTCGCACGTCGACGTGCCGGTAAGTCCCAGCGCATTCTGGTTGGGAACCTCAGGCGATGATCTCGTCGGCACCGAGGACGGTCGAGTTCTCAGTCTGAGCCTGCAATCACCGACCCCTGCATGCGAGACGATCCTGCAGCTTGATGAAGAGATCACGGCCATCGACTTCTCGGACACGCCGACACCGACCATTGCGATGGTGACCGATTCGGGACGAATAGTGGTCTATGATGTTGAGTTTGGGAGAGTCGTAAAAGATTACCGCACGTCTTTTGCGGGCATACGATCTATCGCGGTCTTGGCGAAGGAGCTTCACGCGGTCGCCTGGACCGCAACGGTACACGGTGAGGCGCGAGTCTACGCCGATCCGTTTTCAAGCCTTGCCGGGAATCAGAATCCCTGGCGCCAGCAGGCGTTCACCCAGCGGCCGGGTTCTCCGGTCATCGCGACCGGCCACTACGGTTCGGTCCGGCTTTGGAATTTCGATACTCGGAAACTCCTCACGACGGTACCGATGCGCGCGAACGCAGGGAGGGAAACCCACGAGTGGCAGCTCACCTTCACACCGACCGGATTTCACCTGCTCTACGCCGATCTCACGAACAAGCTCTACTTCATCGATCCGCGTGCCTACCTTATCCGGTTCACCTCGGTCACCGCCTATTCCGAGCGGGACGTGGAATGGCTCGAACTCATCGGAGCGTTCCCCTCGGCCAGGACCTGGAGCGCGTTCATGCTCCTCATTCACCGTCACGCCTCTGAGGGTCACCTGACCGCGTCGCCTGATCTCGAGTTGACCGTGCCCCGATTCGAGAGAGTCGTCGCACCCGTACTGCATCGTCTTCCCGATCTGAAGGAAGGGGAAGAGCTTCACATTGGCTACGACGGCGTTGAACCCCCGGAGCTTCCCGTAGAAGAGCGGCGTGCGTTTATTGATGCGTATCTGAAGGGTGAACTGCCGACTGGCAATGAGTCGCCGGAATAGAGGCGGCCGCAATCCCGCCTTACGTTGCATTTGCTTAACAGATATGATAAGATATCGCAATGACCTTTGATCGACTCGTGGATATCGCCGCAGACCTTCACTGTTTCTCAGCCGGAATGGTCACCGCCGGGGAAGATATCGACGTGGTTCGTGTACAGCTGAGCCGGTGGGTAACAAGCAAGCGCCTCGTCCGAATCCACAAGGGATGGTATACGCTTCGAGATCCGTTCAGACGGGTCCGACTCAACTTCAATGTAGTAGCCTGCACGATCAAGCGCGGAAGCTACGTGAGTCTCCAGTCGGCACTGGCGTATCACGGAATGATCCCCGAACACGTAGCAGAAACGACCTGTGTGACGACCGGCCGGCCGCTTTCTATCGATTCACCTGTCGGGCGAATCGGGTACCGGCACGTGAAGCGTGATGTCTTCTTCGGATACGAGCAGGAGGTATCGGGCAAGCAGGAAGCGTATATCGCCTCAGCCGAGAAGGCGCTACTCGACCTGTTCTATCTGACTCCGGGAAGCGCCGATGCGGCATACATCGCAGAGCTACGACTCCAGGCGTCGGAAGAGTTGGACACCGGCAAGATGATGCGCATGGCAGAGCGATTCGGGGCGCCAAGGTTGCTTCGTGCGGTCGAGTACCTCGATCAGCTCCTCAACCTCGCTGACCGGAGGAATGCGAAGTGAAGGAACACATCCGGGATCTCATCGCGCAGGCGAAAAACGATTCTGAAGCCTCCCTGCTCGTACGAGAGTACCTGCAGGCGCGCGCCCTCGAGGCACTGCAGCGCGCAGGAGCATTCGAGCATTGGGCATTCCTCGGCGGCACCGCGCTACGATTTCTCTACCGTCTTCCGCGGTTTTCCGAAGATCTGGATTTCTCGAGGACAGCACCGTCGCCACCCAGGGAATCGCTACGTACCGAGTTTGAAGGCTACATCACGAAGGTAAAGCGAGCATTCGAGTCGGAAGCCTACGACGTCGACGTACGTAGTCGGCCCGATGCGGTTGTACAGTCCGCATTCGTTGGATTTCCCGGGTTGCTCTACGAACTCGGGTTGTCATCGCAGACGGGTCAGAAGATCACCATCAAGATCGAGATCGACTCCAATCCTCCGGCTCACGCATCGACAGAGACCTCGCTGGTTCGGCGACACGTACTCCTGAACCTTCTGCACTACGATAAGTCGAGTCTTCTCGCCGGAAAGCTCCATGCGATTATCCATCGCTCTCATGTCAAAGGACGTGATGTGTATGACCTCGTATGGTACCTGAGCGACCCCGCGTGGCCGGAGCCGAACCTCGAGCTGCTTCAGGCCTCCCTGGCTCAGACCCGAATGGAAATGACAGATCGACAGATTTCGGCCTGGCGGAGCCTTATCGCCGACCGCGTTGCGGCAATGGAATGGGATCGCGTGGTCGCCGACGTCAGGCCGTTCCTGGAGCGGACGGAAGACGTAAACATGTTGACGCGGGAGAATGTGTTGGGACTGTTGAAAGGATCGATGTCGGGATAGCTGAGACGGCGCCGAAGTTGGTCATTGAGCCTCGAATAGGTCGTGACGCAACTGCAAGTTCGTCCAGAACTCGGTACTCGTGCCGAAATACTTCGACAGTCGAAGCGCGGTCGCTCGTGAGATACCGAGGCGTCCTTCGATGATCTCATGAACAGTGTGGTAGGAAACGTGTATCGAATCCGCCAGTACCTGTTCGGAAATGTGAAGAGGCCGGAGGAACTCCTCAAGGAGTACTTCACCGGGATGGGTTGGCGTTCTGTCGGTCGGAATCCTGATCATGGTGACTCTTTCACAAATAGCACGATGCTCCGCCGGTTTCAATCGTGATCACAGCTGCTCCTTGATCCACTTCCGGATATCGCCCCGGAGGAACATATCAGAGCGCCCGATCTTCACGTACGGAATCTTCTTCGCGGATACCCACTTGTAGATAGTCGATCGAGACTTGCCGAGGAGCTTTCCGAGTTCCTGGATGGTGAGCAGGTCGTCATCGTTGTTAGCACCTCGGACTTTGATTCGGCCGTCGGTGTCTCGCCGGTGGGCGGAACTTCCGTCTTGTTCACCTCGTTCACTCCTCGCATCAAGCGGGTCGTCCATCGGGAACTGGAGCAGCGCGTCGGCATGATTGCGTAAATACCGGAGACGATCGATTTCCAGCTGTCGTACCGGCAAATCATCCGGCATAGCATCGAGAGTCCGCTCGCGAAGATTCAGCTCGCGATCGCCAGTATCGCCATCGAGCCTGATGATCAATTTGCGCAGATAGCGGACCTTCCGGACCGGATCTGAGCTTGCAAAGGCTCTACGATTCAGGGTCGGCACGGAGGGATAACTCAAGGAGTGTCGATGTGAAGTGCGTTCGGCTTTTCCCTCCGGGCGAGAGGATGAGTCCTGCGGTCCGCGATGCATGAATCTATCAGTATCTCTAAAAGTCTCTCTTGCTGCAGAAGTTATCGGAATATCCATTGGCTGTATTGCTGCGTCCGACCAGCTGCGGCTTAGATTGGATCCTGCCGCTGTTTGATTATCCACGTCTTAATGTCGCCTCGACGGAAGCGTACGGCCTGGCCGATCTTGATGTGCGGTATCGACTTGGCGGATGTGTTGTGTTGGACCCACGACTTTGAGAGACCGAGCAGGTCCGCAAGTTCTTGGGTCATCAGCAGATCATCGTCGTCGCCTTCGATGAGTTTTGGCGATTCCGACAGCGAGTCCGAGTCCTTGATTTCAACACTCGACGTGGCGTTCGCGTCCGCCGTCAGCGGTTCTAGTGAGATGAAATCCAAGTGGCGAGCCGCGTGACTACGAAGCAGCTCGAGACGCTCAATTTGAAGCTGTGCCGGTTCAGGATCTACGAGTTCGCCGGCATGCATGAGTTCTTGGAATGTCTGACGCCTCTCGCCTATCTCTGCGTCCAGCTCGATGAGCAGTTTTCGGAAGCAGCGGAGCTTCTTGCGGACGTCCGTCTTCTCGGCAGCCCTTCGGTTCAAGGTTTCAATACTGGGAAAGCGGGTCTTGCCACTATCCTGACCAGAGTCGCCGGATCTCATGACAGTCCTCCTGAATACGCCTGGGATAGACCGGTCGCCAAGATTCGTTGAAGCTCAGGATTGAGTTCGCGGCGAATTCGGTTCTCCGTATCGAACAACTCGATGTAATCCATCGTGCAGCTGCCCGAACCTTCGCTATAGGTCCCTGATCGTGGTATTGGGCTTACTGCCGTTTTCGGATACAGCAAATATGACTCGCCACTTCCGAACACCCGGTTGTAGGCGAACATCTGTTTCAGGTCGGCGTCCGTCGGCATGGCATCGATCGGAACCTTCCATTTTGTGTCTACGATTATCTTCCGGTTACCGTAGTCGATCTCGATATCGGGCCGGATCAGCTTGTGTTCCCAGAACCTCTTTCCCCGTTGACCTCGCACCTGTAGGTTTGGAATCGTGCGCGCCATGCGCTTGAATACGCTCAGGACATAGAGTTCGTACAGCTCGTTCATGTTGAAGAGTATGGCGACAACCGAATCAGCCCCCGCATCCATCGACGGGAGCAAGCCCCGCAAGATCAGCTTGGCAATGGCGAGCGCCCCTTCGTAGTGCTCCGTTTTGCGGTTCAGCGTGAACGAATCGAGATGGTCGACGGCGACGTGACACGGCCCCACGTGTTCAAAGTGAAGAAGAAGCTCGGCGGCGCGAGAGGAGGTCTGCGGCTTCACCGAGCTGCGAGCAACAACCTCGGTAGCAGCCTTGAGAACTCGGTTCAAAGGGGTGTCTACCGTATACAGGTCGTAGCGGCAATAGTGTCGTTCCCGATGGACGTGATTTTGGACCACGTGTTGTGCCAATACGATACGTCCTCTCAGGGCTGACAGGTTCGCATCAGTCGATGTGTAAGCTCTGGCGAGACCGCGAGCCACGATGTCACTCGCTCTTTGCAGATACTCGTCGAAGAGAATGTCCAGCAGCGAACGCGGGGCTACAAGGAGTGCAGCGTCTGCAATCGCCGATGAGCGGACGATACCCACGATCTCGAGCATATCAAGGAGCGCCACGCGCCACCTATTGAGGGCATGATCGGGTTCGTCGACCCGTCCGATCTTCGGGAGCACCTCGATTGTGAGATCGCCTATCTGAATAACACCGACATAGTGGCTGAAACGAACTTCATTTCTACCGACCTCTATGAGCCGCCGCTCTGATCTACTGTTCCATCGATCGAGCGCGGAGAGATGGCACTGTCGGAAGCTCGCACCGTCGACCCGTAGCCGCTGGTGCTCGAATACGGTGAGGATGCGCTTACGGCTCATATATCGATTTGAAATCCTCAATCTTCCACGTGTCTGCGTCCGTAATCTGATGGACAACACGGTCCTCGTAGCTCGCGTACGTGTCCGAGTCGAAGTCCGCGAACCGTTCATCCTGCGATTCAGCGGCGACGAACCGTCGGCCAAGCACCAGTCCGATGCGAGACCAGTCGCCGTAGAAGTACTCTTTTAGAAGCGGAATAACCTGGTTCGCAAAGACCGTCCGCAGCTCGTCCAAGGCGTTGTCGTCGGTAATGTTGATGAAGTAGGCATGGCCGATACGATGGTCGCGATCTGTAAGACGCTCGATCCTCGAGTTTATGGTCTCCAGCAGTCGGCTCAAATCGATCCCTCCCATATCATCCGGGAGAAGCTCCGGGTTCGGTTCGATTTCAACAAACGAGAACCGGCGTCGCAGTGCCGTGTCCAACGCTTCGACACTGCGGTCGGCCGTATTCATAGTTCCGATGATGTAGAGGTTGTTTGGCACGTCGAACTCTATCCGCGAGTACGGCAATGTAACCTTGAGCGCGTTGGCCGCCCGGTACCGCTTGTCCTCCTCAATCAGCGTGATGAGTTCCCCGAATACCGCAGAGACATTCGCCCGGTTTATCTCGTCGATGAATAGCGCGTAGTCGTGTTCAGGGTCCGCCTTTGCTCGCTCGGCGATACTGCGGAACACGCCCGCCTTGATCTCGTAAGTCAACTCACCGTCCATCTGAGGGCGGATACCCTCGACGAATTCTTCATACGAATAGGACTGATGAAAGGTGACAAACTCGTAGCGCCGAATCGCAACCTGCTCGTCCGGACGCTGTTTCATCTTGTCGAGGATTTCCTGGAGCTCCGGCACGGTCGTTTGAATTCTCTCTTCGACGACTCGCCAACGGGAATCGGGATCTTTGTAGAAGAATAACGGTTCTGCCCTCCTGGAATACCTGACGTTCTCACAATCCTCGACCGTGTGTTGTTGCAGCATCGCCCAGAGCATCGCATGTACGTTCTGCTGCTGGGAAACAGCATCCTTTGCCTGTATCAGTGGGTGCTCGCGTAGCTCTGGTACTGAAGACAATCCGCGATCGAGGAGCGCTGCACCGACAATCTGCCACCAGGAGTAGGATCGCGCAATCGAGAGGTATCGCTCCGTTTCAGATGTCGGACTTTTGACCTCTGAGAAGTGGTCGAATAGGTCGTTACGGAGGTGATAGGTCTTTCCGGTTCCCGGCGGTCCGTAAAAGATCACGTTCTTTGACGGCAGGTTGATCGGCGCCGCAGCAACCACGGCCGCTGGTACAGCGACCGGAGGAGCGTCAGTCTCGTGCGTGAGTCTGTTGTTGGCAGCCT
>SLST01000061.1 GCA_007130265.1 Spirochaetales bacterium | reverse complement strand
GGGTTCGAGGAACCCCAGAACCTCATCAACAAGCACCGACCGGTGAACCGGTTCCATGCGACCTCCATTAGAAAGAGACGAGCCCTCCCAGTTCTTCGGCTGCTTCCTGCAGCTCCTCCTCACTCTCCTGCTCGTACACGTGGTATGCCGCGGCATCCCACAGCTCCATGTAGCGCTCCATCACGAGAAGCCGGGTCTCCTTCACGAGACCTGCCGACTCCTGCAGAGGCTTCGGCACGTTTACCCGGCCCGTCTTGTCCAGCTCGATCTCCTGAGCCGGTGCGATAATCCTGCGCTGCAACAGCCGGCCTCGCTTCGACAGCGGCGACGAAGCGCCCATCAGCTTCGCCGAGAACTCACGCCACTCGTCGGGTGAGAAGATCCAGAGGCATCGGTCGATGCCGCGAGTCAGTATCAACGAGTTTCCGCGCACCTCGTTTCGAATCCGGGCCGGCAGCAGCAGCCTCCCCTTCTCGTCGAGGGCGATGTGAAACTCACCAGTGTTCATACCTGACCCACCACAACGAAACTATCCCCCACTTTCTCCCACTCTCTACCACATTGTATGTCCGACGAGTGCCTTGTCAACGGAGGTAGACAGAATAATCCCGGCATATTTATCGGATTCCCGTGCGTTGCTACAAATCTGTATAGTGAATCAGGAGGACGGGGGGATCGTCTCCGCGGAACCGGACTACCTGCCGGTAGTCGCATCGTCGCGCGGCGAGAACACGCGATAGTCAAGATCCGGGAACAGATTGTGTCGGCGTTCGACCCGAGTCAGCCACTCGGTTCCGATCGCGCCGCGACTGAGGGCTTCGTATACGTGCGCCACATTTCCCACATGGTCCTTGACGCGTCGCACGGCGTACGGAGCCGCGGTTCCTGCGCGCATGATGAAGGGCCAGTCGGATGACTGACTCAGCAACACCTCGCGCGCTACCTGGTTGAGCGCACGCCGTTTCAGGCCGTTCTCGTTCGGAAACCGCTCGACGAGTTCGCCCATTCTCTCGATCGCCTTGTGGATGTGCGGGTAGATCCAGTCGTTGCTCCCGTCGAGCCAGACCTCGGAGTACCCTTTTGTTCCCCAACTCGAGAAGGACGGTGAGCCGACCTTATGCTCAGGGTGTTCTTTCAGGTACTCGGTCGGGGTGACGAGCGAGAGATCGTCCGATTCGGCCACACGCCTCACGACCGCGTCGAGCCACTCGAGTCCCTCGTACCACCAGTGACCAAAAAGCTCCGCGTCAAACGGCGTGGCGATCACGGGTGGGACGCGACGGTCTGAATGCATCAGCTGCCCGAGCCGGCGCACTCGCTTGGTCTGATGGTACACGAAGTTCTCGGCGTGCTCGCGGACCTTCCGCGTCGCCTTGTCGGGATCGTACGGGAGCTTCTGATCGGTTTTCCCGGTGACAGCATGGTACTTGAACCCGGTGTTCATCCGCAGGCGTCCGCCGGGAAGGTACCGCCCAATGTAGCTCAGCGGTAGGTCATGACCTATATCTCGGTAGAAATCCCGATACGAGATGTCGCTCGGATATCCCTCATCCGCAGACCACACGGCATTGCTCGACGCATGATCCCGCCCGAAGACCGCCAGCCCGTTCGGGCACCTCATAGGAGCGTAGACTCCGGCGTCAGGTCGCTCACCGGCGAACACGACTCCGTGAGTCGCTACAAAGAAGTACCGAATGCCGTGATCGGCAAGATACTCCTCGACTCCCGGTGCATACCCGCATTCGGGAAGCCAGAAGCCACGGGGAGACTTGCCGAAGACTCTGAGATGAGACTCCACGCCGACCCTGACCTGCGCGTCAACGGCGGACGGATACTGCATGTAGAGCGGCAGGTAGGCGTGCGTCGCGGCAGTCGCAAGGAGTTCGATTCGGCCTCGTTTGTAGTGATAGTCGAATCCTCTGGTGATGTCACGCTTGTACGTCTCGGCGAACTCGCGGCGATTGGTCACATGGAGCTCGTGGTACCGCTTGGCCATCGCGTGGAACTGAGGATGATCTCGCGTTCGTTCGAGCTCGCGGCCCGCGAGGTCGATAAGTCGGTCGCAGTACGCCAGATAGCGTTCCTGAAGCAGATCGTCCTGGAGCATCGAAGTGAGCGTGGGAGACATGGAAACGGCAAGCCGGAATGGCACCCCATCCGCCTCGAGCCGGTTCAGTACGCGCAGGAGCGGCAGGTACGTCTCGGAAATCGCCTCGTAGAGCCAGGTCTCCTCGATCAGAGACTCCTCTTCCGGGTGACGAACAAAGGGGAGGTGTGCGTGCAAAAGGAGAACCAGGTATCCGCTCTTCATACGTCTCGAAATTAGTTGAACAGGAGGTCTTCGTCTATGAGGTCAAGAATGCGCTGCGGGATTCGTCTGCTGACCGGCGGCAGATCCAGATCATGTATGCCGGTCTGAGCGATGAGCGCATCTCCAATGCCCTGATCCTCGCCGGGCGCAGCCTCTGCGATTGTCGCTCGCGGAACCGCTATTACATTTGAGACGGCCAGCCGTTTCTCTTCATGGCCTGTCACCCCGACCAGAGCGATCCGGTAGAGCGTCTCCTGGTCCGGCAGGTTGATGTACCAACGGCTGTCGAGCAGGGTAACCGGTATGTCGAACCGTTGCTGTGCCTCCTCGACCGGCACATCGTGCTCCATGCTGTAGACTCGCAGCACCAGTCCCTCAAAATCGCCTGAACGCTGAAACTCGTGGCGATCGGTAGCCCGCAGATCCCAGTAGGCGAATGCCCAGCTCGGATCCCTGAGCATCAGCACGATCCGGGTCTCGTTATAGGACTCGGGCAGCTCGACCTCTTCTGCGACCCGATTCTCCGTCTCCCCGACCGCCTGGATATCGTACTTCGTCTCCTCCATACGAATCGAATGACTGTCCGCCCTCCGATGCTCGGCCTGCCATTCTTCAGCGGCTTCGGCGACGATCTCCTCGAGCTCGTCACGCGTGACGTTGTCGGGGACCTCAGCACCGTAGTTGTCGGCCATGCGCAGCAGAGCTTCGAATGATGCATCGGACAGGGTCCACCTGTTCACTGCCTCAAACCATAGGGAGAGCGCCGATGCGTGTCAAGAATGACCCGACGCCACCCGGGAGCCTACTCAGCCTCGCCATCCATGATCCCGAAGACGGTAGCGGCGAACAACGTCTCGTTGCCGGCGATATCGCGGGCGATGACGGTGAGTTCGATCGGGCTGGGCCCCACCTCGATCGACCCGAGCCGATACAGCCCCTGCGAATCGTATAGCGATCCCACGGTGACACCATCAGGCTCGAGACGCAGCCTCCCCTCGTCCGTGGTCATGCGGTCCTTCGTCACGGCGAAACTCTGCTGCCCTGCAACGACGAACCGCACGGTATACGGTGCGAAACGTGGAGCGCGGGCCGACGGCGTAGAACGATCGGTAATGTGCGCCAGGATCTCGTAGGAGCCCGGGGCAAGCTCATGGCCGGGCCGCAGATCGTGCACTGTCTGCCCATCGGCGGCGTAGACCGCAGCAATCTGCGGTGGGGTGTGGTCCCGCACATCCGGCAGCAGAAGCAGGGGGTTCACGTACTCGCCGCTCTCGAGATCGATCATGTACAGCCGTAACGATCGGCGGTCGATCTGGCCGCTCGATCCGATCGTCCCGATCCGCGTTTCGGGGCCGACGCTGTCGCCGACCGCCGGCAGACCATCCGGTTCCAGATGCGCGTACACCGAACGAAACGAGTGATCGTGGTCGACGACGACGTATGATCCGAGGCCCGATGCGCGCCCGGACTGCTGCGAGACCGACGCCACTACGACTCCTGCGAACACCGGATGGACCGACGGCTCGCTGCCGTCGAGCTGAACCCCACGGTGCACGAACCCACCCATGTGCGTCCCGAACGTCGCGCTCAGGTCCGGATCGGCGACGGGCCACCGCCACGCGGGCGCCTGCTCCGCAGGCAGTTGCTCGGCAGGTAACTGTTGCGTAGCGAGGGCTATCGCCAGACCCACCATCACCAACCCGGCGTGCCGCCGTCTCGCAAGCGTGACCATCACCGCACCTCGAACCGCAACGTGAGCACACGATCGTCGATACGGATCGTCGTCAGCGCGACGTGACCATCCCACCTGTGCTGCGAGATCGATGTCGCGTCGGCGGCCCACGCCGCGCGCGCCGCAACTCGCCCTCCGCGGTCGACAAGTGTCAGCTCCGCCGGACGCATGAACCCCCGGGCCGGATCAGAGGATTCCCCTGTCGAGAGAATTCCGTGCAGGGGAAGCTGGTCCGGCTCGATTGCCTCGCGCGCCGGGTGCCGAAGCGCGAGGCTGTACTCGAAAGCCCCTCCTTCGGGCCCAAGACCAACAACCGTCGGCTCCGGATCGCGCAGTGCGTAGAGCGCCCGCCCATCGTCGAAAAGCCTGACGAAAGTCGCGACGTTCGCGGCGCCGGTGATCGTTCGACGTGCGAGCGGAACCGCGGTCCCCGCGGAGAGCTCGAAGAGCGTGAAGTCAAGGTCGATCGAATCCGCGTCGGCGTCCGCGTCATCGGTACCATCGGCGGCATCGAAAGAAGAGGCCGACCCGGACAGGATCGCAAGTCGATCGGGAGTCTCACCGAGGACGACCCGATAGACGACCGAGCGTTCGGCGTGTTGTGGTAGTAGAAGCTCGACATGCCCTCGGTCACCGTCGAACACCATAGGCCCACCGACGATCGGGCCGAGGGCGAGATAGCGGCTCGACGAATCGAGAGAGAGCAGCGGCGCCGGCAGCTCCCTTCGCCAGAGCAGCTCACCGTCCGGATCCCATTCGGACAAGGTCCCGCCGCCGTCGGAAACCACGAAGAGACGGCTCGCCACGAACATTGGGTAGCCTGCGATCGGCAGAGTCGATCGGTAGTCGCCGTCGGGGTACTGCACGACCAGTTGCGAGGGGGTGCGTGAGTAGTTCACGAACCCGGCCGGCGAGAGTGCAACACGATAGGCGGTCCGACCGCGATAGACGACCCGTCCCGCGGCGGTGAGATAGGCAAACTCGTCGTCAAGGTCGATGGGAATCAGTGCATCCGATGCAGTCCGTGCCTCGGTCGGGTCACGCGCGGGAACACTGGCCCAGAGCGCCTGCACCGTCAGTTCGGTGCGAGAGCGCGTCGGATACGCCACGATCACGACGGCGACTGCGAGCAGAGCGACAAGGATACGTCTCAGGAATCTCAAACGCGGCGGGTTGCCATTTTGCACGACGAACGAAATGCTATACCATGGCCAGAAGCGATGTCAACAAACACGGCAGAGCTTGACGGAGAGACGAATGGGCACCGAGCAGACGGGGATCGACCGCGAGGTCCAGGAGACACTGATCACCGCCGCACGAGAGGCGACTGGGGCGAGCTACGCGCCCTACTCGCGTTTCCGGGTCGGGGCCGCCCTCCTGTGCAAGGACGGTACGGTCGTCACGGGCGTTAACGTTGAGAACCGATCGTACGGACTCACGATCTGCGCCGAGCAATCCGCCGTCGTATCCGCGATCACTGCGGGACACTCGACGTTCGGCGCCCTCGCGATCTACGGGGCCGACGCCGACTCTCCGCTGTCGCCGTGCGGCGCATGCCGACAGGTGATCAGCGAGTTCATGCCTCCGGACGCATTGGTGATCTGTGTCGACCGAACCGGAAGGCGGGAGACGCACACACTGGCCCAAATGCTGCCCCACGACGGCCTGCACGAGCTCAAAGACCGACCGGTCCACTGAGCTACGGCCCGCGTCGCTGCTCGGCTCGTTTTTCTTCGTCGTCCATCCGACTCTTCCAAACGTCGGCCTTGCGTTTGATCACATCAGCCTGCTCGGTCTCGCCGAGAATCGCGTGCAACCTCTTGAGCGCGAGGAGGTAGGTGATCGCACGCTTGAAGTCGTCGATGCGTGAGGTTGCCAGCGTGTAACGCTCGAGGTACCGGTCAGCCGAACGCTGCAACAGATCCTTCACGAACCGCAGGTGTTCAACGCGCAGCTCGTACCCGTCCACGCGAGGGTCGAGCTCGGAGACCAGCGTGCGCAGGTTGACGACGTTCTTCGCGACGGTCGCGAGCCGCCCCTCGAGCTCGACGAACGACCATCGCCATTTGGTGTTCGAGCCAAAATCGTCGGAAACAGACTGAATCGTGAAACCAACCTTCCTCATGAGCGCGTACCTCTGCGCCTCGGGCATGCGCTCGATCGCCTGCAGACGGTCCGCATACTCGGAGAACGGCGCGTCGATGTAGTCGCTGACCACTTCCTCGAGAAAGATAAGACTCTGGTAACAGCACCGGTGCGCCTCCCGGACGAAGCTGTCATTCTTGACGCTGAGCATGCTGAGCGAAATGCGATTGAGAAGCAGATACAGCGCGGCCATGTTCAGCCGGCCGTCGGCCAGGGACATTCGCCTGTATGCCGCCTGCGGGGTATCTCCGTCGACCTTGGCGAGCACCTGTTTTTCGTGCCGCTGGAGCCCCTCGATCTCCAGTTTGTACTCTTTGACCCGATCCGAGTACCGTTGTCGCGCCTCCTGGGAGATCTTGCCCATATCTACCCCCCGACCGCCGTGTTCTTCCGCAGAAGCTCCTCCGCATGGTTACGCGAAGCCGCTCCGGTGCGATCACCGGCAAGCATGCGCGCAATCTCGTCAACCCGGGTTTCACCCGTCACGGGGGTAGCCTCCGTAACCGTCCTGCCGCTCTTTTCCATCTTCTGCACTCGTATGTGATTATCGGCACGGGAGGCGATGGACGCCAGATGGGTGATGCACAGAATCTGACGCGTGCGGGCCAGATGGTAGAGATGCTCGCCGACCGATACGGCGACCTCTCCGCCGATACCCGCGTCAACCTCGTCGAAGACCATACACCCAATCTGATCGTCGTGTGCGAGAGCGCTCTTGATCGCGAGCATGACACGGGACAGCTCTCCGCCGGAGGCGATCGCAGCAAGCGGCCGCAGCGGCTCTCCCGGATTGGCGGAGATACGAAACTCGATCGCGTCCATTCCGTGGGGACCGCAACTCGTACGACCATTCGCGCCGCGGCGCTGTTCCACTGCGACGACGAATCTGGTCTTGGGCATTCCGAGCACGAGAATGCTCTCGAGCACGCGAGCCGACAACTTCTCGGCAGCCCGTTTGCGCGCGACCGACAGCTCGCCGGCGTGCTTCAGGAGCTCCTGCTCGCGCCCCCGTATCTCGGCCCTCAGCTTCTCCTTGTCCTCCTCCCACGTTTCGAAACCTTCTACCTGCGCTTTCGCTTCGGCACAGTAGGCAAGCACCTCCTCGACCGTCGCTCCATACTTCTTCTCCAGTCGGTGAATGAGCGCGAGCCTGCCTTCCACCTGCTCGAGACGTTCCGGGCTGAACTGAATGGAGTTCCGGTGGTCACGTACGACCTCGGAGACATCCTCGAGCTCAAAGAACAGGTCCTCCAGACGCCTGCCGGCGTCGGCGAGGCGGTCATCGATCGAGGCAACGACCTCCATCGCCGAGCGAGCGTTACGAAGCTGCGAAAGCGCACCGCCACGGTTCTCGGCCACCGCGTCATGGAGCTCGTCGAGCGCCGCGAAAAGCTTCTCGTGCTGACTGAGCATCCGCCGTTCACCGTCGAGCGTCTCTTCTTCATCGGGCCTGAGGCCGGCTTCCTCGATCTCGGAGATCGCGAACTGCAGGATATCCACTTCGCGGAGCCGCTGACGCTCGTTCGATTCCATGTGCTCGAACCGCTTACGTAGAGCTGAGAGCTCCGCAAACTCTCTCTGCAATCCGGCAGCCGACTCTTCGAGACCGCCGAATCGGTCGAGCACGGTACGATGGCTCTCTTCGGAGAGGAGCGACTGGTGCTCGTGCTGGCCGTGAATATCGAAGACGAGAGAGGCAAGTTCCGAGAGCTCCCTTCGGGTCACCGGGGTCGACTGGACGTAGATCGCCCCGCGGCCGCTGCGCTTGACCGTACGCCGGACTATCAGCACGCCGTCGTCGGTCTCGATACCCCGCCCTTCGAGCCAGGCCGTCGCATCGCGATTTCCGCTGATCTGGAACGTTCCGGCGACTCTCGCCTCTTCGGTTCCGGATCGAATCGTCCCGGTGTCTCCCCTCGCCCCGTGCAGGAGCGACAACGAGCCCACGAGAATTGATTTGCCGGCACCAGTCTCGCCGGTCAGGACGTTCAGCCCCTCAGAGAACCGCACCGTGAGTCGATCGATGAGCGCGTAGTTCTGAATGGAAAGCTCTTCAAGCATCTGCCCACTCCGGTTCCGGACCGCCGGACCAGTTGAGTTTGTTCCTGAGAACATCGTAGAACGAGCGCCGGCGCGCACGTACGATCCGGGCGCACGATGAGTGGCGCCGGACGGTGACGACATCACTCGCCTCGAGCGGAAGCACCAACTGCCCGTCTACCGTCATGAGAACGTCGGTCCGCTGCTGGTGCTCCACACGAATCGAAATTGTCTCGTGTCCCGGGACAACGATCGGACGGTGAGAGAGCGTGAAAGGGCAGATCGGGTTGACGATCAGCGCGTCCATGCGCGGATCGAGAATCGGTCCCCCGGCAGCAGCGCTGTGAGCCGTGGAGCCTGTAGGAGTGGCCACGATGATCCCGTCGGCCCGGTAGTTGCCGAGATCCGCCGAACCAAGCCGGACCGAGAGCCGTATGATCTTGGCTATGCCCGCGGCGCTGATCACGGTATCGTTGAGTCCCACGAACGAGGCGATGGTGCTACCGTCGCGCTCGACCGAGACGTCCTGCATGATCCTGTCGCCGACCTCAAGTCGGCCCGCCCGGTACTCATCGAATGCATCACGCCACTCGTGCTCGGCGATCTCGGTCAGGAATCCAAAGTCGCCCATGTTGATACCGATTATGGGAACCGGTCGGCGAGCCAGAAACCGCGATGTAAACAGCACGGTCCCGTCGCCGCCAAGGGAGAACGCCAGGTCATAGTCGTCGCTCGGCGGATGCTCCGGCTTACCGGCAAACTCAAAGAGCTCAGTGCGGATCCCTTCGGCGGTGAGATCTCGCCGGATCACGTCGGCCACCTCGCCGGCGCGTTTCTTGTGGAGGTTGGCGATGATAAGAACGCTCCGGACCGATCGGCTCAAGGGCGGGTTTCCTCTCGCACTCACTATACCTACGCCCCTAATCGCTGTAAAGCTTCGTAACTTGCCGCCTGTCAGCCCAGCCGTCAAGGGACCGTGGTCACGGCAGGGTCGTCAGCACTCGCTCGACAAGAGCCGTCTCCTTCGCGGTCAACGACGGATAGAGCGGAAACCGGACGCAGCGCAGCAGCAGACCGCGCGCGACGGGCAGCTCGTTGAGGAGCGCCGCGGTGTCCGTGCCCATCTCATCGCCATGCGGTTCGCTCGTGGCATCCGAATCGGCTCTCGGCGTGACAGCCTCTCCGACGCGGTCGACAATCGTGCCTGGAAAGGCGAGCGCAGCTTCCACACCCTTCTTGCGCGAGTACGCGAGAATCTCCGAGACGCTGCCTTCAACCAGCACGGGGAAGGTGTAATGTACGTTCTGCGCATCCGCGGGCTGAACCGGGACTCGGTGACGCCCGCGCATGATCGCGCGCGCGAAG
>SLST01000532.1 GCA_007130265.1 Spirochaetales bacterium | reverse complement strand
CCGCTCCGGGCGGTCTGGGATGACGGAACCTCCGCCGCAGGGGTGGCGCTGCGCGACTGGCGAACGGATGCCCCTGAAGCATCCCGGCTCGCGCTCTTCGTTGACGCGCCCGGTGCCGGCGACGGAGAACCGGGCGGAACAGCGCGACCCGATGTGCCCACCGCCGCGGACCTACTGGTCCGCGCCTCATTGACGTACCGGCGAAGACGGTTGCGCGAGCGACTCGAGACGCGAACGCCGGTGACGACCGGCGCAGGGATACGCGTCACTAGCACCATATCGAGGCTGCCCTTCAAGGCGGCCCTGGTCGAGCGACGGTTCGTGACGGCCGACGGGCTCCCAGGGGTCTTCGTCGAAACGCGTCTCTCGATCCCCGAGCTTCCGCCACACGGTGTCTCTCGAGCGGACGCCGCACGCCTCGAGCGAGCCTTCGACGACCGCCTTCGCGAGATCTGCCCTGCGGAAATCGTTCCGGACCTCCTGGCCGATCCTCGGCAGGGGTTTCAGGTGTGGCGCCAGTCGTACCTTGGCCCCCCCCTGTCGTTCCGGCTTCCCCACGCCGGAACGCCGAACACGCTGCTCGACTCGAGCAATAACGCGATCGCCCAGAGCTGGATAGCTGTCTCCGACGGCAGACGAGGCATACTCGTCGCGCAAGCCCCCTTCGGTGCTCGCTCATTCGCCTTCTGCCCACTGCGCGTTTCCCGGTCACGCCGCGGTTACCGGATCGCGCTCAACCCTTTCGGCTCGTATTGGGGCCGGCAGCTCCGCGCTCCGATCGCGCAGACGGGGCTCGGGCGGCTCGCTGCGCTCCTGACTTCCGACCACCTCAAGCCTCTCGCTCCCTCGTACGCAGGCCGGACGCATCACTTTGGCCTCTTCATCGCGCCCTTTGCCGGCCCGCGTCCGCCCGACGAGCTGCAGCAGTTCGCCTGGCTCTTCTCGCATCCGCCCGAGTTCGTCTCGGGGACTTGCAGACCGACGTGCGAGCGGGCATGATGGACCGAGAGGTCGAATGAGAAGGGTTGCCGTTACGCTCCTGGCGCTGCTTGCGATATCCGTCTACGGGCAGGATGACCCGGATCTCCGTCAGGTGGGGATCTCAGGGCTCCCCGACGGCTCCCGCGTTCTTGCCTACTCGGTAGTCGAGACCGAGATGGGCAACCTGCTCGTCACCGAGGTGTCCGCGGCGGACGGCACCGTCGGCTTCTACCTCTACGACTACGTCGAGCACACCCTCGTTGCCCGGTCGATAGGGCCCCGGATGATCCCGGCAGACCTCAGCGCACCGCCGACGCATCAACCGGTGACCCGGAGCCTTGGGGGACGGAACACGCGCGTCTGGCAGGTGCGGATCACAGGACTCGAAGACCGCAGGCCGCAGCTTCTCAGCGCGCCGTCGCTCGCCGAACACCGATACGCCCGGATTGGAGCGAGTCCGTGGCAGTTGACACCGCCGCCGGAGAGTCCGCTCACGATCCAATGGTTCCTCCTCTCGGCCGACGCGCAAGTTCAGCAGCAATGCGTCATCGAACCGAACATCACCGCCGCCGAGGACCGTATGACGACGACCGGAGCCTGGTGGGTCTCCCCCTTCGGCCGGCCGCACCTGCTCGTCGGCTTCCTCGGGGCCCAAACCGACGGTCGCCGGTGGCGTCTTCGGCTCTACAACGAGAGTACCGAGGTGGTTGCGAGCGCAGATTCCGGGATTGACGTCGATGCAAACCGGATGCCGGACCTGGTGTCGGTCGATCTCTCCGGAGACGGGGAGCAGGAGCTGCTCTTCTTCTCGACCGCACCCGCGCCCTCGCACCCGTTTTCGGTGTACCGGTTCTCGCGACGAGACGGCGACCATCGCGTGATCGCCTTCAACCTCTGTTCCGAGCGTATGCACGGCCTCGACGTGACCAGGGTACAGACGGAGCTTTTGCGTCGAGGCTTTGGCTTGGGGACTCACGGGGTTGATGGTTGGTACGGGCCGGACACGCGCGCCGCGGTGATCCGGTTCCAGCGCGCGGCCGGCCTGCCGGTGACCGGCGTCGTCGACGATACCGTCCTGCGGGAGCTCGGCATCTCCCGGGCCCGGTGACAGTGATCGCCAATGCGCGTACAATGCCGGTATGCGAACGATCCACGCCGTACTCGGCGACTACTATCACTGTTCCGACCACCTGCTGAACGCCCTGAGATCGACGTCTCTCCCCGCCGACGTGTCGCTCGCCGTCACCCGGTACCCCGATCCGGTTGATCCGCCGGCGCTCGCGGGCCATCATCTGCTCTTTCTCTCGACGATGGGCAAGTGGAGCCCTCGGACCTCAGACGAGATGTGGTTCGATTCCGAGTCGCAGCAGGCGCTCAGCGACCACGTCTTCGCCGGAGCGGGCCTCGTCGTCTTCCACTCAGGGACGGCTTCGCATCCTCCGGACGGACCGTTGCGCGCGCTGTGCGGCGGGAGGTTTCTCCACCATCCGCCCGAGCACCCGGAGGTCACCGTCTCGGTACTCGCCGACCATCCGATCACCTCCGGCGTGTCGTCGTTCACGCATCCCGACGAGCATTACTTCGTTGAGATCGATCCCGACGTCACGCCGCTGCTGAGCGCCGTCTCGTCGCTCGGCGAGCAGAGCGCCGGATGGTGCCGCACACACGGATCGGGCCGGGTTGCGGTAATCGTGCCTGGCCACACGCCGGCGATGCTCGAAGAGCCCAACCTCCATCGCCTGCTTACGAACGCGATCACCTGGGCGCTGTCCGACGAGTCGTAGACACCGGGAATCAGAAGCCGGGGAGCCGAATACTGTCGCGAATCCGCTCGGCTTCGCGGCGAGCCGCCTCTTCTGCCTCTGCCCGCGCCCGTTCAGCCTGTTCGCGAGCCGCCGCTTCCGCCTCTGCGCGCGCGGCATCGAGCCTCTCACGCGCCTCGGCCTCGACATCCGCTCGAATCGAGTCAACGACCCGCGCGGCACGCTGCTGCAGCGCCGTGGCCGCCGCTTCCCGATCGCGGGCAAGCGCGAGCAGCTCCTCCGCGGCTTCGCGCGCGTCGATGATCTCGCCGACCGACTGACCGGCTAGCACGAGATACGGCTCGAGGAACCCTTCCACCTCGTCTTCCACCCTCGCGCGGAACGCCGCGACGGTCGCGTCTATCCGCTCCTGGACCGCTCCGGCGAATCGCTCGTCGAGATTGGTCGCGCCCTGGGTAAGACCGATCCGGCCGTCCGGCGAAACCGCGTAGGAGAAACTCGCCTCGAGCGGCAAGGGTCCGGTCAGTACGTCGCGAACGAGTTCGCCGATCGAACCGGCGGCCGGGGTACCGGTGAGCGCGATGCCGTCGGCCTCGAGGGCGACGGTCCCCGAGACACGCCGCGATGCATCGAGCAGGAACGAGAGATCGACGTCGGTCACCGCGTCGAGCCGGCTGATCTCCAACGCCTGGAGTCCGCGCGCCACCGAGACAGGCTCACCGGAGCTCGTGACGCTGAGCGAAAGTACCGCGTCGGCATTCGACCTCTGATCAACGATCGCGCCGAGCGACAGGAGCGTCTGCCCCTCGTCGCGGTAGGACAGACGCACGGGTTCGCCGGTGAGGTCCGGATCGCTTGAGACCGACTGGAGTACGAGCTCGCGGGTGCGCCCGGCGGTCGCCGAGAAGAACCCCTGCTGAAGAACGAACCTCGGATGCTGCGGCGTCCCGAAGGTCACCAGCCTCCCGACACGCGTGGCGCGCGGTGACACCGGCTCACGCTCTCGGTCGCGCAGCCGCTCGAAGTAGCCGTAGCCGAGTAGAATCCTGTCGTACCAGACACCGAGGTATTCCCGCAGGTGCGGTTCGATCAGCCCGACGAGAAAATCACGCCCCTCAGCCCGGATCTGCGGAATCTCAGCCACGAGCCGGCGCGCATCGTCCGAGGCGGAGGCCGGTATTGCGGCCGCATCGTCGACAAGCGCTCGAGCACCCTCTCTCGTTTCGTCGACGAACTGCCGTACGTCCACCCGGTAGGTGGTGGCCGCGCGAACGAGCGCGTTCGACTCCTCGAGCAGTTGCAGCGCCCGGTCAACCGACCTGACGGCGGCGAAATCGGTTTCGGCAAAGGTCGCGATCCTGACGGCGATGTCGACACCTTCGGCGGTGAGCAGCCCGACCTCCCGCTCGGTCTCGTTGACGTAGCCGAGTCCTGCGTCCACAACCGACTCTACCTGCGTCGGCGTGCGCAGCAGCCCGACATACCGGTCGACGAAGGCGCTCGCATCGAGCGTGGAGGGCAATCCGAGCGCCTCCAGCGAGAAGGCGTCGCCGGCGGACTCGAAGATGGACGCTGCAGGCTCGCTCGTGTCCCCGTCGGTCTCCGCGCGCTCGGCGAGCGCGCCTGATCGCTCCCGGGGCGTACCGAACGCGAGGCCCTCCACGGTCAGATCGCGGATGACGACGTTGCCGCGCAGGAGAAGCGATGTGTCGAGCCAGAGGCGTCCGCGACCGAGCTCAAAGAGATTGGCCATGGGCCGATGCCGGTCCGCTACCGTGAGCGAGGCGAACGAAAGCTCACCGGCGAACGGCCGGAACACCACGCCGCTCATCGTCGCCTTCGCACGGAAGAGCGACTCGAGCATCGACTCCGCCGCTCGCTGCGCGAGCGAATCCCTGATGAGCACGTTAAAGAGGATCACGGCGGCTACGATCGTGCCAAGGATGACGAGCTTTCCGGTGCGGATCGCACCCCGGTTCTTTCGCGCCTCCTTGACGAGTTTCGTGAGCCGTCTACGCTCGTCGCTGGTCAGCTCCCGCGCGAGACCTACCGTCCCGCCGCTGCGCTCGGTGACCGAGTCGAGAAAGCTTCTATCCGTTTCAAGGTAAATCCGATTCCGGATGCGGTGCCGATAGCGTCGCTCCTTCATGCGCCGGCGGAAGGGACGCGGAGGTTTCTTCTCAGCCATTCACGCTGCTCCTATGTCGTTGGCCACACACGGTGCAGGCGCCCGATCGCGGCGCCCACCCTCTGAGCAAAGGGTGTCGCCTTGATCGCGCGCACCAGCTTGCTGTCGGCGATCCGCGCGTGCACGTATCTGCGGTACAACCGGACCAGGAGTATCGCGAGCCCGGTGACCGGAACGAAGAGGAAGGCGCCTGTAACGAACCCGCCTGCGACGAGCGTGTCGTTGAAGCGCGTGAGCACGCCGACGGGAAGCTCGTAAGCCGAACGGAAGAAGGGTTGCATCGCCGGTGTCGTCAGTATCCGGTAACCGAGGAGGTCGAGCGCCGGGTCGGCAAGCGGCACGAGGAGCGACAGAACGGCAAACGAAAGGATCGCCACCCCCAGATTGACTTTGACGAGGAATACCAATACGGCGAGCGCGACGAACAGGAGGTTCGTCGTGGGCACCAGGGCAAGCCACAGTCCCAAGGCCACCGCCGCGCCGATCTCCACGGCCCGTCGATTCGAGTTCAGAAGCGCGAGCAGTCTCGCTACGAGCCGTACGATCATCGTCCCCTCCGCGCTATTGTCGCTCACCTCGCCGCGATCGGCAAGCCTCTACCTCCGTCCTCTACCTCTGCGGCGGGAAGACGTCCACCCGACACAGGCGAGCGTCCAGCCCACCGTTCCAGAGCTGGTGGCGGGAGGCGATCCGAAGTCCCAGTCCCTTCAGCGCATCGAGATTCGCCGACAGGATCCACGCCTGCCAGCCTCCGTACGAATGCTTGAGCCGATCGCCGAAGGCACCGTAGAACTCGCGGGCACTGGCGATGGCGGTGCGTTCACCGTAGGGAGGGTTGGTCACCACGAGCCCCGTTCCGCGAGGTGGGTCGCTACGAAGCGCGTCGGCCACCTCAAAGTCGATCAGGGACTCGACGCCTGCCCGACGCGCGTTGCGTCGGGCGATCTCGATCATCTTCGCGTCGGCGTCGCGCGCGGTGATCTGAACGGAGGGGCTCTTGCCGCGGGCCGCGCTCAGGGCGCGGAGGCGATCGTCTGCCGCGTGCGGGCTGATCCACGGCCATCGGCTGAAGGCGAACCGCTCGCGGATCGCTCCAGGCGCGATGTCCGCCGCGCGCAGCGCCGCCTCGATCGCGATGGTCCCCGCCCCGCAGAACGGGTCGATGAGTTGTCGCGTGCCGTCCCAGCCGGCGATCCGCAGCATCGCCGCCGCGAGCGTCTCGCGAAGTGGCGCCTCTCCGGCTTCGGTACGGTAGCCCCGTTCGTGCAGCGGATCGCCCGAGCTGTCGAGCGACACCGTCGCGATCCCACCGGCGATGTGGACGGAGACCGGAACATCCGGATGTCTGCGGTTCACGTTCGAGCGCTTTCCGGACCGTCGCTGCGAATCCACGATCGCGTCCTTGACCTTCAGCGCGGCAAGGCGCGAGTCGGAGAGCTTCGCGTCTCGGGTGAACGCGGACACGGCGATCGTACGGCGCGCGGCGACGATACGCGGCCACGGAGGACGCCGGGCGAGCCGGTACAAATCGTCGTACCCCCGCACCGGGCCCGCGACGAGCGGAATCAGAATCCGGCTCGCGCATCGCAGCCGGAGATTCGCGTCGACCATCTCCGGCTCGGCCCCGCGGAACCTCACCATGCCGTTCGCACGGTCGTCGGGCTCGAGGCCTACCTCCCGCATCTCGAGCTCGAGGGCTTCCTCTGCCCCGCCGCCGCAGGTGGCAATGAGCGATCCGTTACCGGGCCAGTCCATCCGTCATCCTCGCCTCACATCCGCGCGGTAGACGCGGTGGATCTTCGCTACGTCGGCGCCCAGCTTGCGCAGGTCTGCAAGCATGAGATCGGTGCTTTCGTTGATCTGTACCATCTCGGCCTGGTCGAAACGATATGAGCCTGTATGCTTTACCGTACGGGCGAGCTCGGAGTAGATGAGCGCGTTTCCGCCGATCCGTTGATACCGTTCGAGGATGCCCATCCCGTTGAGGATAATCCGGCGCGCGTGCCGTGACTCGTGCATGACCCTCAGGAGAGTCGTCGGGGTCAGACGGCCCGCGCCCCGGCGCAGGGCCCCGGTGACATCGGGGAAGCCGAGCAGGTACCCCACGACCTCGCCGTCGTACGTGATGACTTTCTCGAGATCGGGCCTCGCGAGCTGGAGAAGGTCCTTGATGATCCGCTCGAGCTCATCGTCGGTGAGCGGGTAGTTTTCGCTGTGATCGGCGAGCGTGGGGTTGTAGAGAGCGGCCACGCGTCGAGCGGCCCGGCGCAGCTCGGCCTTTGAGGTGAACTCGAGCACCTGCATCCTCCCGCGCCGCCGCACGAGGTCCGCAAGCCGCTCGACCTTCTCCGGGAGCTCGTAGCTTCGGGGGTCTATGAAGAGCGAATAGAGATCGAAGTGCTTGAGAAATCCGGCGCGCTCGTAGTGGCCGGCGTAGTAGGCGTGGTTGTACGGCATCATGGTCATCGCCGCAGCGTGCTCGAATCCCTTGACGAGGAGACCGCCGCCGAGCGAGGCCCCGGTGAACAGCGGTCCGAGCAGTTCGCTGAGGCCGCGTGAGTCCGCCCAGCGAGCCATAGCCTCGAACAGCGCGTCGGCTACCCGCGGATCATCCACAAAATCGAGGAAGTAGAAGTGAGCGGCGCGCCGACGGTGCTGGGCGTTGTACCGCTCGTTCTCGATCATCATGACCCGACCGAGTGGGGGCGCGAGGGGATCGCGATCCGACCGCGCAAGGAGAAAGCTGCAGTGCGCGTGGTGGAAGAAGGGGTGGCGGCCTCGAAAGAAGCCGCGATAGTCGAGGTCGAAGAGGGGAACCCACTGCGGCGTCGAGGCGTATAGCTGTTTTGGAAACTCGATGAACCGCCGCAGTTCCCTCACCGTCTCGATCTGCTCGACTACCAACTCATACCGCCTCGCGTATCAGCGATGATTCCGGGTTCGGCTTGTTCGTGCTCACGGGCAGAGAGTCTACACCAATTCGTATTTGTGGCATACTGCGCCGATGATGCAGATCGCTGAAATGCTCCCTCCCGTTCCTTCACCCCTGTGGCAGCTTGCCCGGCAGGCAGGCGTCAACCATGTGGTCGGCGCGATGCGCGGTGACGCCTCCTCCGCGGACCCCGATGACCGGCCCTGGAGCTTCATGCAGCTCCTGCGGGTGAAGACCGCCTACGAAGACGGCGGGTTCACCTTCTCCGTCCTCGAGAACCGTCCGCCGCTCAATCGAGCCAAGCTGGGGCTGCCCGGTCGGGACGAGGAGATCGAGACTGCGATCGAGCTCGTGCGCAACCTGGGGCGCCTCGGGATTCCGGTCTGGTGTTACGAGTGGATGCCGGTGTTCAACTGGATGCGAACCTCGACGACGGCGGTGGCCCGCGGCGGCGCGCTCGCGACCGCTTACGACCATTCGCTCATGGCGAACGCCCCGCTGACCGAGTACGGCGAGGTGACCGACGACCAGCTTTGGAAGGCGCTCGAATACTTCCTGCGGGCGGTCGTCCCGGAGGCAGAGGCCGCCGGCGTGAAGCTCGCGATGCACCCAGACGACCCACCGCTGTCGCCCATCCGAGGGCTCGCCCGGATCATGCGGTCGGTGGAGAACTACCAGCGCCTCCTCGACCTTTACCCGAGCGAGGCCAACGGCATAGGCCTGTGCCAGGGGAACTTCACGCTGATGACCGACGATCTACCGGGGGCCATCCGGCACTTCGGGAAACAGAGCAAGATCTTCTTCGTGCACTTCCGCGACGTTCGCGGCACGCCCGAGAAGTTCGTAGAGACCTTTCACGACGAGGGCAAGACCGACATGCTCGCGTGCATGGAAGCGTACCGGGACGTCGGCTACGAAGGGGTGTGCCGTCCCGACCACGTTCCCACGGTCGTGGGCGACGACAACAGTCACGCGAGCTATTCGATGTACGGGAGGCTCTTCGCGATAGGCTACCTGCGGGGGCTGCAGGAGGCGGTGTACCGATAGCTGAGGCGGGTAGGGCGGCGCGGCCGCTTACGTCCAAAGTTCATGCCTCGAGGTCGACGTTCTGTCCCCGGTACGGCTCAACCGGAGCGCGGGGGCCCTCAGGAGGCGCGATCTCCGCCTCGCCTTCGCCAATGTCGACTTCGAACGCCTCGTCCTCTTCCTCGTCTCCGGCGTCGGCGCTCTCTCCGGCCTCGTCTCCCGCGTCTTCCTCCCCGCCACGACGCCGCCGTTTCTTCTCAGGCGTCACCTTCAGCCCGTGAGACCCGTCGTCGAGCTCGGGGCGGTCGGGGTTCTCCGTACCGGGATTGCGGTCGACGTCAGGGGTGTGCGGCTCGGTATCACGACGGACGCGTTCCCACTCTTCCATCGCGTTCAGGTTGATACTGATCATACCTGTCTACAAAATAATACGACAGGCCGCGGAGCGCAAGCTCCGGCGCGGGAAGCGCGACCGATATTTGCCGCGAGGGATTGATCGGCGGGCGCCTGCGACGCATACTGGACCAAAGCCGGAGTGGCGGAACTGGTAGACGCAGGGGACTTAAAATCCCCTGGGGGAAACCCCGTCCGGGTTCGAGTCCCGGCTTCGGCAATGTCAATTGTTTCTGGAGAAAGACTTGCGGGTCTTCGGCTTGCTTGGCTGAGGTTCGCAAGTTGCCTCCAATACCTCCAAAAGTAGCATGAGTGCAGCATCTAGGTTCGAGTTGTGCTACGCT
>SLST01000538.1 GCA_007130265.1 Spirochaetales bacterium | reverse complement strand
GCCTCCTGTCCGCGCAGAACGTGGTCGCGTCGCTCGACACGAGCAAGTACGAACCGGTCCTGATCGGCATTGATCGAAGCGGACGCTGGTTCCTCAACGAGGGCACGATGCACCTGCTCGACGCCTCGGACGCGGGCAAGATTCGCCTGGCCGACGATGCGAGCGAAGTGGGGCTCGTCTCCACCGGGGCCTCGAGCCGGCTCGTCGAGCTCGAGGGCGGAACGCTCGGCACCGTCGACGTGATATTCCCGGTGCTTCACGGCCCGTACGGCGAGGACGGCACGATCCAGGGTCTCGCGAAGCTTGCGGACATTCCCTGCGTGGGCGCGGGCGTCCTCGGTTCAGCCGTCGGCATGGACAAGGATGTGATGAAGCGCCTCCTTCGCGATGCCGGGATCCCCATAGCCCCCTTCCGCGTTGTCGTCGCTCACCGCGCAGCCGGGCTTCCCTACAGGGAGGCGGCCTCCGAGCTCGGGCGCTCGCTCTACGTCAAGCCGGCGAACCTCGGGTCGTCGATCGGCATCTCTCGCGTGCGCGACGAGTCGAGCTACGATGCGGCGCTGGCTGAGGCGTTCAAGTACGACTCGAAGGTCGTCGTCGAGCAGGAGATTTCGGGGCGTGAGATCGAAGTCTCGGTCCTTGGGAACAAGGAGCCGGTCGCCTCGGTTCCCGGGGAGATCGTGCCGCAGAACGGTTTCTACTCGTACGCGGCGAAGTACCTCGACGAAAACGGCGCGCGGCTCCTCATCCCGGCCCAACTCACCGACGAACAGACCCGAACCATCCAGCTGACGGCGGTGCGCACCTTCGAGGCGCTCTGCTGCGAGGGTATGGCTCGAGTCGACGGGTTTCTGACCGCAGAGGGCACCTTCGTCGTGAACGAGATCAACACGATCCCGGGATTCACCCGGATCAGCATGTACCCCAAGCTCTTCGAAGCTTCCGGAATCGGACCGCAGGAACTCACCGATCGGCTGATCGAGCTCGCGATCGCGCGTCACCGCGCATACGCGGCGCTCGACCTTCAGCCCGATCAGAACCGGTGACCGACGCGCCGCCCTTCATTGACGGACGCGATAGCTGCTATCATCACACCAAAGGAGCACCGCGATGGCGACGTTTCAGACAGTAGAGCACGAGGCCGACCTCTGCATCGTAGGCGGCGGGCTATCAGGGATCTGCGCGGCGATCGCGGCAGCGCGTCACGGCGCGAAGGTCGTGATCGTTCAGGATCGCCCCATGTACGGCGGCAATGCGTCGAGCGAGATTCGCATGTGGGTCTGCGGCGCCCACGGCATGAACCGGCGCGAGACCGGGATTGTCGAGGAGATCGAGCTCGAGAACATCTACCGCAACCCGAACAAGGTGTATTCGGTCTGGGACACGATCCTCTTTGAAACGGTCAGGGCCGAGCCGAATATCACGTCGATCCTGAACTGCTCGGTGTGCGACGCGCAGACGAGCGGCGGAACTCCCGGCGACGGAACCCCCATTCGCAGCGTCACCGGATGGCAGACGACCACACAGCAGTGGCACACCGTGCGCGCTTCGCTCTTCGCCGACTGCTCGGGCGATTCGGTGCTCGCTCCCCTGTGCGGCGCAGAGTACCGTGTGGGCCGGGAGGCGCGCGAAGAGTTCGACGAATCGATCGAGCCGGAGGTCGCCGACCGCAGGACGATGGGCATGAGCTGCCTCATCCAGGCACGGGAGCTCGACCATCCGGTGCAGTTCATCGCTCCCGCCTGGGCGAAGCGCTACGAGTCGGCGGACGGTCTCCCGCACCGGGGCATCGACCCGTTCACGACGAACTACTGGTGGATCGAACTGGGCGGAGAGGACGACTCGATCCACGACACCGAGTCGATCCGCGACCGTCTGCTCGCCGAAGTCTACGGAGTCTGGGACCTCATCAAGAACCGAAGCGGGATCACGGGCGTGGAGAACCTGGAGCTCGACTTCATAGGGTTCTTGCCCGGCAAGCGTGAGAGCCGACGCTATGTAGGCGACCACGTCATCACGCAGAACGATGTCCGCGCCGGCGGCCCCTTTGAGGACGTCGTCGCCTACGGCGGATGGTCGATGGACGACCACCACCCGGCAGGCATCGCCCACCCCGGCGAGCCGACGATCTTTCACGAGGCGCCGTCGCCGTGGGGCATCCCCTACCGCGCGCTCTACTCGCGTAACGTGCGCAACCTGATGTTTGCCGGACGGAATATCAGCACGACTCACATCGCGCTCTCCTCGAGCCGCGTCATGCGAACCTGCGCGATCATCGGGCAGGCGATGGGCACGGCCGCCGCACTCTGCATCCGCCACGGCCTCTCACCGCGCGAGCTCAGTGCGAAGCGCGTCGCGGAGCTGCAGCAGGCCCTCATGGACGACGACTGCTGGCTTCCCGGGCACGCACGCTCGGTCCCGGAAGCGACCCGCACAGGACGGTTCACCGCAGATGCCGGCGATCCGGCGGCGCTCGCGAACGGGGTGGAGCGGCCGGTGGAGAAGAATCCTGAGGATGCGAAACTCGCTCGTCGCAATCCGGAGCGGCAAACGGACATCGACGCGATCGAATGGGTGGAGAACGCCTGGTCCGCTCCGGTGGGCTCTACGGTAACGCTCGAGCTCGACGGGAAGAGAACGGTGTCCCGTCTGCGGGTGGTGTTCGACTCCGACCTCAACCGGTACTACCGCGACATGCGGATGCGCGCGAGCTATTTCGTCGCGGACCAGCCGGTCCCGGTTGCTCCGCGGCTCGTGCGCGGCTTCCGAGTCGAGTGCCGCACGGCCGATGGCTGGAAAGTCGTCGCCGAGGAGACTGAGAACCGCCAACGGCTCTACCGGGCCTCGATCGAGCCGCTCGAGACCGACGCGGTCCGGCTGACGACACGGCAGAGCTGGGGAGCGAGCGAGGTCAAGGTGTTCGCCTTCGAGGTCGAATAGGAGCGCGGAGAGGAGCCCTACTGCGCGGTGACCGAGTCGACGCGCGCGAAGAGCCGGCGCAGTTGCTCTGCGACCTGCGGATCGAGCGGAGGGCGGTCGAGGCTCTCGATGTTTGCGAGGAGGTGGTCGAGGCTGCCGGTTCCGCTGAGCGTTACGTCGATCCCCGGTTCATGACGAACGAAGCGGTACGCGGCGTCCACCAGCGATGCGGCGTCGGTCCGCTCCACGACCCAGCCCAGGGGATCCTCCCGGCTTCCGCCGAGCTCGCGAAGAAGCGCCTCGTCGAGCTCGCCGCGGTCGACGAGCTCATCGACAACCTCGACGAGCCGTTCGCGCCGGCTGAGCGCGAGGCGCACGACGAACATCGCGAGCACGCCGATCCCTTTCGCCTGCGTCGCCTCGAGGACTCGTTCGCGCGCCGACTGGTTGAGGATGTTGAACCCGACCATGACGACGTCCCAGTAGTCGTCGTCCAGCGCACGAGCGAGCATCTCGTGACCGGGGTCGCCGTTGAACATCTCGGTGACCCCCAGGAATCGGACCTTTCCCGCCTCTCGCGCACGGACGAGCCCCGGGTAGAGCCGCTCGATGACCTCGTTGTAGCGATCGATCGTCACCGCGTGCAGATGGCAGACGTCAAGGTAATCGGTCCCGAGCGCCCGCAGGCGCTCGTCCACGGAGGCTTCGATTCCGGCGGCGTCGAGGTCCTGCCAGCGGCTGATCTTCGTCGAGATCTGAAGCGAATCGCGCGGCACGTCATGGATCGCGCGGGCGACCACTTCCTCGGTGCGATACGCCTCGGCGGTATCGATGAACGTGACCCCGGAGTCGATCGCCCGGCGGATGACCTCCACCGCACCGTCGTCGCTTCCGCCGTCCCGCAGGCCCACCCGGCTCGGACCTCCGGTCCCCACGCCCATCACGCTCGTGGTCATCCCGGTTCTGCCCAACTCTCTGTACTCCATCAGTCAATCTCCTCCGCGACGAACAGGACGAGCGCGCCATCCTCGCCGTGAGGAGCAGCCTCCCTGATCGCCTGTCGATCGTAGCGCATCCCGACGAGGGTGTCACGAACCCTGCGGCCGGCGCCCTCGACCGCCTCGATCAGCCCCCGCCGGACCGAGATCGCGAGCTCGCCCGCGCCGAGTGCTTCGGGAAGCGTGAGCCGCCGCACGAAGGCCGGGGTGTGCCCGTAGAGCCATTGCCAGTCGGCGAGTTCGGCCGCCCGCGCCGCCACGGCACCCGAGCCGTCAGGACCCCCCACGACCGCGGCGGCGGCGCTGCCGTAGTCCGCCGCGAAGGCAACCCCGAGCGCGTCCCAGAGAAGGTCGTGGGTGAGATCGGCGCGGATCTCGCTGAGGTTCACGACGGCCGAGCGGACGCTCGCCGTCGCCTTCGTCTCGATCATGGTGGCAGACGGCGTGAGGTAGGCGGTCAACCGGTCGATGTCAGAGTCGACGAGGAGCGTCCCGTGATGCATGGACCGCCCCTGGCGGTGACGGAAGGCGTTGCCGGAGATCTTCCGCTCGCGAACACGGAGGTCGTTGCGACCGCTCTTCCACGCGGCGATATCGAGCGAGGCGAGGGCGTCCATGACAACGCGAAAGTGACGCTCCTGGTCGTAGACCGTGGCGGGCGCGATGAACGAGAAGTTGGTGTTGCCCCCGTCGTGGTAGACCGCGCCGCCACCGCTGGTGCGCCGCACGAGCGGTACCGCGTCGGCATGCATCCTGCGCAGGTCGCACTCGAGCCACGGATTCTGATGCCGCCCGACGACCACGCATCGAGCGTTGCGCCAGAGGATCAGCGTCGGGCCATATTCGTCGGCCCGGTCGAACCACCACTCCTCGAGGGCGAGATTGCGGTACGGGTCTGTTGAGGCGAGTCGAACGACGGGCATCAGGGGTCGATGCGGATCTCTGCGTATATCCCGTAGTGGGCCGACGGATGCACCCCGTAGGTGGGAGTTACGAGGATCACCCGGGCGCTCCTCGCGACGATGCCGTCGCCCCGGATGAAGACGTAGTCGTACCGGGCCCGTTCATCCGGGTGCGAGGCGAGATCGTACTGGAGGATGTTGGCGTTGGAGGCGGCGTCGAAGGTGTAGCCGGAACTCGGACCGACTGCGGCCCAGACGTCGACGAAACCGGCCTCCCGCAGGATCCGTATCTCCTCCGAGTCGGGCAGCGCGAAGAGGCTTCCCATGAGAATGGCCGGGTCGCGACCGGCGGTCTCGTTGATGAAGGCGACGCTCTCGCGCGCCTCCTGCCTGCGGCGCTCGCTCCCGCGCACCGCCTCTCCCACGAGCTTCGCCAGTTCGTCGCCGCCCAGGTTGCCTGAGGCGTACTCGTCGACGAGGCCGACGAGGCGGCTTCGGTCGGCCTGCGGTGAGGGGGTCCAGCGCGTGGTGAAGAGGTGCACGGTCCGGCCGGCCGCTTCAATCGTAGCGGCAAGCATCTGGGTCCCGGAGCCGAGCTGGAGCGCGGCGACGTCGCCTGCGCCGGGCCCCGCGAGCTGCTTCACCGCGGTCCGCGTGAGTCCCCGGGCCCGATCGGCGAGGAGGATGTCGCCCTCACGGAGGTTGGCCGGCAGCCCGACCGGCCCGACGCGCACGCCGGCCTGCCGGACCGCGGCGACCGAGTCGTACCCCGGCAGCCGTCTGGCGAGCTCTTCAGCGTACCGCGGCAGCGGGTTCGCCTCCTGCAGCGCGACCACGTCGGGCTCGAGCGCGAGCAGGGCGTCGGCAAGGAGCCCGAATCGGAACGCCCTGGTGGCGCGGTCCTCGTACTCACCAACGCTGAAAACCCCCTGGTACGTCAGCCCGGACCAGGTGTTGACCGTCGCGACGGAAAGTGTCTCGGCGACGGCGCCGCTCGCGATCGCCGCGAAGGAGACGAGCAGGAGAAACCGCTTCATGGTCCAATTCTACGGCGCGCCCTGCCCTTTCTCAAGCGGTTTTCTCAGGTTGCTTCTCGCGGGCGTAGCGGATATACGGGACGATCGCGGCGTTCTTGTCCCCTCCGGTCCCGTCGTAGGTGACCGTCACCAGGGGTACGCCAAGCACCCGCTCCACGGACTCGCCGAGCGCCTCGGTCACGAGCGACGGGCAACAGAAGGCCGGGCTTGTCTGGACGAACAGCGAGATGTCGGGGTACCGGGTGACGAGGTGGAGCATCTTCAGCGCGTTCTCGTACGACTCGCCCGCCTGCTCGATCACCAGGTTGAACCGACTGAGCTCTTCCTCGAGCCCCGCACGTCGCCAGTCGGTCCTGGGGCCAATGAGGTCCTCGACCTCGCGGTGATAGCGCCGTTCGAGCTTGTCGATCGCACCAAGAATGAGGCGGAACTTGGCGAGGTCGCCGTATTCGCGCTGCCGCAGCAGCCTGCCGAAGGCTGCTCCAGCGATGATCTTCACGTAGTCGCTGTACGGCGTCGTAACGGCTTCGCCCCCGGCCTCTTCGATGCAGCGGATCAGGTCCTGGTTCATCACCTCGTTGTCGCGAACGTAGAGATCGCCAAAGATACCAACCTTTGGCCGACGCTCTTTCCGCAGCCGGACGTCGCGAAACTCCTGTGCCATCGTGCGCAGTGCGCGCAGCCGGTTGCCGCGGTACTCGAAGAGCGTCTCGAAGCGCGCCTGCCAGGCGGCGACCAGCTCGTCGGTCCGGCCCTTCTCAAGCTCGTAGGGCCGGGTGCGGCAGGCGATCCGGCGCAGCCACCCGCCGAACTGGTAGGCGAAGTACGCGCCCAGAGTCGCCGCCGGTGTGATGTCGGTATAAGCGATATCGCCCACATAGACGCCCAGATCGGGCATTCCTTCCTGCTCGAAGAGGCCCTTCAGGAAACGCGGGTAGAGTGGTATGCCGCACGACCATCGTCCGCGTCCCACCCAGAGCACCGTCTGCGCGGGGTCGAGCCCATGGTCTCGAACGTGGTCCATCGCCTCCTCGGCGATGGCGCTCACCGGAATGCACTGGCCGCTGTTGAGCCGCATGCTCTTCTGGATCGAGAGCGGGGTCTCGGTGAGCGAGACCGCACGGATGCCGTGGGCGCGGAGATTTGCGGCAAGCAGCGGCGCAGTGATCGGGTCCCAGTTTGGCAGGAGCAACGTCTTCTCGCCGACCGCCCGCTCGAGCCGGAGCGCGGAGGGAACACGGTGATCGTCGGTTTTCGCGCCGCCGGGAAGGCTCCCACGCACGGTGTTCCACGCGGCCGCTACGCGCGTGGTGATGTCGTCGGCCTGCTCGGCGGCCGGCGGCTCGGCGGCCGGCGGCCCCACCGCGACTCCCTCGCGGTGATGATTGCGGAAAGCGCGGATCGCGGCCTCTATGCGCGTCTCGTACCCGACGCTCGAGTCATGCTCGTCGAGCTGGAGGATCAGATACGGCTTCTCGCGCTCGTCCATGATGCGGATGAAGGCGTCGGTGCAGAAGGCGTCGGGGGCGCACTTGAAGCTCGTGACGAACACCGGGTAGAGACCCGGCGTGCGGACGACATAGTCGGCGGCGAGCAGGATGTCCGCGGCGTAGCGCCAGTGGACGCCCTCAATGAGCTCGCGGTTCGACTCCGAAGGCAGGGAGCGCGGCAGCATGTCCTGGTAGAAACACCGGGCGCCGTGCCGCCCGAAGATTTCCGGGATCCGCTTGTTCATCGACGGGTCGACGGCAGTGTAGGGGCGTCCGAGCAGCACGACGTCGACCTCCCCGTCTCGTCGGTACTCGTCGAATGCCTCCTTCAGCCTCACCGTCGCCCGCTCCTGCGCCTCCCGCGCGATTCGCATCGCCCTACGCACGTCGTTCTGGGTGAGCTCCACATACGGCTCGAGCACGCGCACGAGCTCGTCCGCTGGGTCCCGCCCGGCGCCCCAGAGCACCGGCATCAGCAGGCGGGCACTCTCCTGCGGCGACACGGCTCCTTTGACGACCGACGGAGTGAACTGCGTGTAGTAACAGTAGGCTCGGCGGCGGCGGTCGGGATCGGGTCGTTCGAGGTGGATGGGCACGAACACGAGATCCGCCCGCTCGAGGAGCTCGGCGACCTGTCCGTGAAACGCAGCCACGGGGCTGCAGAACTCCGCGCCCTCGAGCTGCTTGCCCCGCGACACCGAATCTCGCTGCCGGTCGGGCACGACGATCGGTATCCCGAGCTCGCCGAAGACCCGTTGCCAGAAGCTGAACTCCTCGGCGAGGTGCAACCCGGAGGGGATGCCCACGGTCGCTCGCGCGTGCGGCGCTTCGCCCTCGTGCGGCGAAGCGGAGGCGCGGGATGCGTCGCGTTCGAGCCTGCGCCGGGTGGCCTGGAGATCGAACCCGCTCGTGTTCGCCGAGACGAAGGTCGGGGTCTGGTAATCGCGTCCGCAGAGGAAGCCGTAGGCGACCTCGGTCCCGGCCACCTCCGCGATCGTCAGACGACAGTGGTTCGTGCAGAGGGTGCACCGCTCAGAACGGATCGGGATCTCGGATCCGTAGAGGCCGATCCCGCGAAAGCTCGTAGGTGAGTCGATCTCGTCCCGGCAGGTGAGCGCCGCGCCGAGCGCGCCGGTCACGTGACAGTAGCGGCTCACCTTGATCGGCCGGTCGAGCCGCTGCTCGAAGGCGGCGACGAGACCGCGGTTCTTCGCGGTCGCTCCCTGGAAGCAGATCGACTCGCCGATCGCGGCGAAGTGGGCGACCTTCTGCAGGTAATTCTCGCGAACCGAATGGAGCGCGGCGGCGAGGAGCTCCTCGGCGGCGTATCCTTTGTTGATGTAATGGTTGAGATCGCGTTCCATGAAGACGGTGCACCGGTCGCTTGCAAGCGGCGCCGGTACGCCGATCGCGCGGTCCGCGTAATCGCTCAGCGGCACCCCGAGCCGGGCCGCCTGCTCCTCGAGAAAGCTTCCGGTCCCGGCAGCGCAGACCGCGTTCATCTGTGAGAACGTGACCCTGCCGTGCTTCAGCGTCGTGAACTTCGCGTCCTGCCCGCCAATCTCGACGATCGTGTCGATCGTCGGGTCGAGCTCGACCGCCGCGCGCGCGTGCGCAGAGATCTCGTCGATGATCAGATCCGCCCCCACGACCCCACCCACGAGCTTGCGTCCGGATCCGGTGCACGAAGCCCCGGCGATAGGCGCGAAAGCGGAGTCCGTCGCGTCAATCGTCTCGAAGATCGCTCGAAGCGCCCGGATAGGCGCGCCGGAGGTGCGCGTGTAGAAAGCCGACACCGGCTCCCCGTCGGGAGCCATCAGCACGGCCTTGGTACTCGTAGAGCCGACGTCGATTCCCAGGTAGAGCCTGTCGGGCCGCGGCGCATGCGCGGCGTCACGGTAGCGGTCGACCTCCACCCGCGGTCCGTCCACGATCTGCGGCGCGAACTCGAACCGCTCGTGCTGCGAGAAATCGGGGTAGTCGACCGGTTCCCGGAGCGGCTCGTGGAAGCAGGACCGGGCGCCCTCCTGCTCACGGACGATCTCGTCGATGGTGAGCGGCTGCTCGCGCGGGCGGACGTCGGACTCGAGCGAGACCAGCCCGGCGCCGATCGCACCGTAGACCGGCGCATACTCGTTCGTCTGCACCTCGCGGTCGAGGATTCCGCCCACATGGCGTACCACCGCCTCGTTCAGCGCGACACCGCCGGCCATCACGACCTCACCGCGGGGAAGCGTCCCGGTAACTACCGCGTCGATCAGATTGCGCGCAAGCCCGTGGCAGAGTCCGTCGCAGATCTCTTCGAGCGTATACCCTTCCTGCTGCGCGTGAATGAGGTCGGTCTTCGCGAAGACCGAACACCGCGAGGCGACTCTGGGGCG
>SLST01000572.1 GCA_007130265.1 Spirochaetales bacterium | reverse complement strand
ACGGAGCCAAGCCTGCCGGCGAAGGCGGCAGCGTCCGAGCTCGGTTCGCCCTCGATGCGCGAAGGCGCGTCTCCTGCGGTGAAGACGGTGCCGCCCTCGTTGATGAAGGTCTCCAGCAGTTCGAGCGTCGTTCGGCGCAAAGTCGTCAGCCCGGGCAGGATGACCGCCCGGTACGTCATCCTTCCGATTCGCAGTCTCGCTCCGTCTATCGTGGCGTGACGCGCCATGAGCGCTTCATCGCCGTACTCGAAGTCGTAGTGCGCGCTCAGGAGCCCGTCGCTGACCGAAACGAGCAGCTCGGTGAGACGTCGGACCTCCGCGGGCTCGCCTGCGCGCTGATGCGGGTTCACCACGTTCGAGGCGTCGTAGATCCCGTACGCCGACTCGAGCGAGTGGACAACGAGAACGTCGGCTGCGTACGAACCTGATCGCATGAGGTAGGAGAATCGAGCGAAGTGGTCGGCCTCGAAGCGGTTGTGGGACCACCACGGTTGCTGGTACGAGAGGTGGGGAGCATAGATACGTTTGCGCTCACCGCGCATCGAGTAGAACGAGCCGTGGAAGCAGCGGTAGTTGATACCGAGCATCATCATCCAGTCGGCGATGCGCTTGCGGTCCTGAAAGGACAGGCCCTGCGAGCTCACCCCGTAGACCTCGCAGAGAATCTCGGGTTTGCCAAGCTGGTTCGACGCGCTCGAACACTGCTTGGGGGTCGTGATGAACGGGAGGTCTGCGGGCCAGGTCCGGCTCCTCGTCAGGTGATCGATGCCGGGTAGTCCCATCGTCTCGTAGCACGGCATACATCCGGCCGTCCAGCCGATCTGCGACTGCAGCGTGTCTTCCCCCATCAGGTGTCCGCTGAATTTGAGTCCGTGCGACTCGCACCAGTCTCGAACCTCCGTGAAATAGGAGTCGACCAGCATCGCTGATACGGTTCGCCAGTAGTGGTGGCGAACCCGGAAGCTGTCTCCACCGTCGTCGAAGAGCGCGGGCAGTTCCTGGACAAGGTCGTAACCCCACGAATCGTGGAACCGGTCCGGCAGGAGCTCGGACCACGGAAGTAGCGGCGGTTGAAAGTGGGGCTCGTCCACCCAGACCGTCTCAACCGTGTCACCGAAATGCTCACTGTAGCGTTCGAGCGTACCCGTGTACGAGCCGGCGACGTACCGCCTGCAGGCCTCCCGATTGAGGAGGTCAAGGACGTGGCCGCGTCGCTCTGCGGTGTAGAGTAACGCGTCGGTCTGGAGCAGGACATCGGCTTCATGATCAGCCTCGCTCTGCCGTGCACCGGTACGCCTATGGCGGCGAAGCACCATGTGCTGGTCTGCCAGCGCGAGGTCGGGAACCCCCGCCGGCATGTATCCGGCCTGGAGCCAGACCTTGAGACCGACCGCACGGGACTCGTCGATGATGATCTTTACACAGTCGTGCCACTCGTCGCTGAGGTACCGCGTGCCAAGGCCGTTGAACGTTCTCGTGATGAGCGCTCCCCATCCGGCGTCGCTGAACCCGCGCACCTGCCGTCTCAGCTCGTGGGGCTCGAGCGCATCGTTCAGCATCCAGAGCGTTACACCCCGGTACTCCCGCCCCGGATTGCGAAATTCGTCGTGTCTCATCTTGCCTCCTGAGGCTTGAGCGCTACAGCTTGAGCGCTCCGGAGCTCATCCCCTCCACGAACTGACGAGAGGCGACGGTGAACAGAACCATCATGGGAATGGAGGCGATGATGTAGCCTGCCATCATGGGGCCGCGATCGGCAACGTACTGTCCCTGGAAGTAGAGCAGACCTACCGACACGGGAAATTTCGAGCGGTCGGAAAGTGTTATCAGGGGCCAAAGGATGTTGTTCCAGTTGCTCTGTACGTTCAGGACCGCCAGAGTCCAGATGATTGGCCGCGACATGGGAAGCGCGATGTTCCAGAGAATGCGCATCTCGCTCGCACCGTCAAGCCGTGCCGACTCGAACAGATCCTCCGGCAGCGTCTCGAAAAAGGTCTTGGCCACGAATATCATGAACACCTGACCTCCGGAGACGAAGGGAGCGATCAGCGCCCAATGTGTGTTGATCATCCCCAGGTTCCTGATCATGATGAACCGGGTCACGAGACTCAGCAGCGGCGGGATCATGAGAAGACCGATGAAGGCCATGTAGAGCGGCTGTTTGAGGGGGAAATCGAACCTGGCGAAGGCGTACGCGGAGGCGCAGGCAACTATGAGCGTCAGGGCTACGGCGACCGCCGAGACGTAGACGCTGTTGAGGATATACAGGTACGTCGAGTTGAATGCCACCACGTAGTTACGAAAGTGAAGCGGAAAGGTGGGCAGGAACGGCTGATGGTTGAACTGCGGCACCGACTTGAACGAGATGATGATGGTGCTGATGAACGGTATGAAGGTCAGCACACCCAAAAACGTCAGCACGGCAATTCGCGTGAGATCGCCCCGGCTTCTCAGTCGACTGAATGGGTGTGCTCTCATGGAAGCTGTCCTCCGCGAGCGTCAATGGTGCGAGCAACGGCGCGCAGCTGGCGTCTGGTTCGGGCCGTTGACCTTCGCGTGCCGGTATCCGAGCGGAGGATAGTCATATTGAGAACGGTGATAGCCATGAGAAAGATGAAGAGCACGACGCCGACTGCATTGGCATATCCCATGCGCGCGTGATCGAACGCCTGCTGGTAGAGGTAGAGACCTGGGACGAGCGTCGCGTAGCCGGGGCCACCGCCGGTGAGCACGAGTATCCCCACGAAGTACTGCGTCTGGTTGATGATGGTGAGTATCACCAGCAGCTTGATCTGACCCATGATCAGATGCAGGTCGATCGAGAAGAAACGTCGCAGTCCCTTGATCCCATCAAGACGAGTAACGTCCCATATCTCTTCGGAAACCGCGAGCAACCCGGCGAGATAGATCAGAACAGCCGTGCCCTGGACCCAGGGAAAGCCGACGCCCATGATGGCGTAGAGCGCTGTACTGGGATCGGCAAGCCATCCGCGGGTAACGTGGCCAAGTCCAACCGAACGCAGAACCGCGTTGAGTAGCCCTACCTCACCGTCATAGATGAACGACCAGATCAGCAGAACGACCAGTTGCGGCACTACCATGGGGATAACGAAGAGCAGCCGATAGCCGTGCGAGAGCCCGGGTTTGTGCCGGATCCCGAAGATCAGCTCCGCGACGAGCAGCGGCATCGTCACGATGGCGATGAGGTGGAATCCAAGTAGCTGGAGCATGTTTCTGACCGACACTCCGAACCCGGAGTCGCCAAGGAGCTCACGGTAGTTCTCGAGACCGAGGTATATCGCCCTGGATCCTCCCCGCCACGCGAAGAGACTTCGGTAGAAGGATTCCAGAATCGGGATGTAGTTGAAGATGATCACCAAGGCGAGCGACGGGATGATGTAGAGAAACGCGGTGTAGTTACGCCGTGTTGCGCCCAAAGTCTCCCCCTGAAGTGGCGCCGGGCCGCGCAGCAACGCGCGACCCGGACTGACGGAAGGGTCTTACCAGCGGCTCTGGTCCCAATCGTTGTTCTCGATCAGAGTTCGAGCGGCGTCGTTCCATATTCCGTCCACGATATCAGCGTACTGACGAACCGAGTACTGTCCGTCCATGAAGAGTTGAAACTCGCGGAACCAACGATCGCGCTGCTGCGAGGAGAAGAAGCGCTCGACGATGAAGGGCGAAACGCCACCCTCGAGCTGAGCGACGAAGGGCTTGAAGAGCTCGGGCATATCTCCCCCGACGATGAGCGGCGCGTGGGTCATCGCCTCCGCCAGGACGGAGTTGATGTGCTCCGGCACGGTCAGGTAGCGTACGAGGTCTACGACGTCGTCGACTATGCCCTTCTTGATCGCCGATTCGCTGATCGCCCACTGCTCTCCGGATGCGCCTCCGACCATCGGCAGCGGCGATTCGTCCGAGTGCCGCGACGTCTCCCGGGTGATCTGCGGGGCGGAGAAGAGGCCAAGCTCAAACTCCCGCAGCGGGTCGTTCAGAAGCTCTACCATAGCCCAGATACCGCCCCACCACATCGCGGTCTGCCCTCGCTCGAACAGGCCCGGAGACGGGGCGGTCAGGAATCCGGACTGCCAGTACTGCGACCACTCCGGGTATATCTCCAGAGCAGCCATGTGGTACGGGTCGGTAGCCGAGATAATGCCCTTCGTCACCGCCCGAGCGAACTCCTCTGCGGAAACGACGTTATCCGGTTCGCCGAGCTCGATCTCGGGCATCAGGGGATTGTAGAAGTGAGAGACGAAGATCCGGTACGACCAGCTCAGATGCGTGGCGGTGCTGAGGTCAAAGAGCATGGGCGTGACTCCGGCGTCCTTCAGCTGCGCCTGCACGTCCATGAACTCCGCCCAGGTCTGCGGCGCGTCAACACCGACCTCGCCGAAGAGGTCCTCATTGTAATAGATGATCGTCGCGACCATGGACACCGGCAACGACCAGAGCTCGCCGGAGGCCGAGCGGCGCAGCTCGACGAGCTGTTTGCCGAACGTGTCGTACCACACCTCGTTCCCCGGGATGTACGGATTGGGCTCCTGCAGATACGGCATCCAGTCGACGAACCACCCCTCCGGCGCGTACTGCTCGAGTTCCGTGGAATGCCCGTACACGACTTCGGGCGCCGTTCCTGCAGCGAGCTGCGTGATCAGCCACGGCTTGTAGTCGGTGGTAGTCTCCGCGTCCGGCCGCTCGAGAAACTCGACTCGGATGTCAGGGCGTATCTCCTCGTACTGATCCGCGATGACACGAAGCATCGTGAGCTCGGCCAGGTGCTCACCGCGGTCAACGTTGGGCGTATAGCCACCGGACTGGAACCTGATGACCGTTTGATCGGCGTCCGCCGCCTCGCGCTGACCTGTCGCGCCCACGAACGCCACACAGAGCAGAATCAGGCACACGACTCCAATCGTCTTTCGTAGTGGTTTGTGCATGGTAACCTCCTCATACGAAGCCGCCTTCCGCCGGCGACATCTGTGGACCAGCCTAAACCCGGATATCGCCTATGTCAAGATTTTTTTCGTATGCTCTCTATTTTTTGAGCTTTTGCCGTAACCGTCATGTGTCCGTGACGATCACCGCCTCCACGCCGAACAGCTCGCCGATCTGTTTGATCGTGCGCGCGCGATGGCCGGTTCCGAGCGCGAAGTGGTGGGTAGGCCCTTCGGCCATCCATCGCTTCAGAAACGTCCTCACGTCGGGCAGGAATGTGCCGTGGGTATTCGTGTTCCCGGTGGGCGGTATCGGGCCGCTGACCGACTCACCCTCGGCTATGACGAACTTGAACCGGCCGCCGGTGGTGACCGTGAGCGAGAGCATCGTGATCGGGCCTTCCTTGATGTTGAACTCGACGCTTGCTCCGTTCCCCGGTTTGCCGTGATACTTCAGCAGACTGCGGATCACCGGTCTCCGCGAGGCGATGTTGATATGGTGCGGTCCGTCGTGGCCGACGAGCACGGAATCACGCACAAAGTCCACCGGATGGAACTCCGCGAAGCTCCCGCCCATCTCGAGCCGGTCCATGATCATCATCGCCACACATGTCTTGATGTCGAACTCGCCGCACATGGGAAAGCCGGCGCCTGTGAGGAGCGAGTTCCCGACGATGAGATTGGTCATGAGCTCACGAACCGGGCTACCCTCGTATCCCTCGTAGTAGTAGGCGAGCCCGTCGAGATCGAGTTCCGCTATGAAGCGGTCGAGGGCGACGGCCGCCTTGGCGGCGATCCGGAGGTCCCGAGAGGTGAGCTTCGTCGTGATCGGGTCGGACCTGGGGTCGGGGGTGTCGAAGAAACCGAGGATCTCACGCTGTTTGGCCTCGATCTCCTGATCAAGGTCGTCGCGGTAGTGGCCGAGCATCTGCTCGGCCTCGCACTGGACGAGATGCACGCCGAACGTTGCGGTAAGCGCGGTCGGATCGGTGTGCATGTCGAGCATCGACTCGAGCACGTGGCCAAGCTGCCCGAGCCGCGCGCGCTTCAGATCGTGGAGCACCCGGGCGATCGCGCACCACTCCGCGAGCTCGGCGTCGGCCTGCTCGTCCCCTTCGCGCATGCCGATCACGCAGGGCGGCACCGGTCGCCCCATCCGCACCGCGACACCGGTGAACTCGGGAAGCGAGCAGATGTCGTCGTTCATGAGCTGTACGAAGGTCGAGCCGTTTTCGTAGTCCATCGCGGCAAGCGGCTGGAGCGCGACGAGTACGACCGGAAGATCGATCGCGTGAAACACAGCGCCGATCGTCGACGATGTAGCGTAGGTGACCATATCCACCATGAGCAGATCGAGTCCGGCCGCCTGGATCTTCGGCACCAGGTCGTAGGCGCCCTGCGCCTTATCGACGATACCGAGCTGCTCCACCTCCGCGCCAAAGCCCTCGAGCTTCGCCACGAGGCCTTCTACCTTCTCGGTCATCTTCTCGTAGAGCCCGTCGAACTGCGGCCAGTAGACGTGGTGGCCGACGCCGAACACCCCGATACGGCACCGAAGCGGCGTTCGGCGTGAGACCTGAAGCCGCTCCATGTCGGCCGCGTCGGCTGTGGACGTACTCTCTCCTGGTCGCATACCCATTCCTCTCCTACCAGCGGATATAGAGCTCGCCCGTCACATCGGTGATGGTCACCGACTCTTCGTTACCCTTGAACCGGCGAGACACATCCCCGTACTCAAGCGTCCCGTCCGCCCCGGGCGGAGGCAGAAAGGTAACTGTCGCTGCGGACAGTCCACGAACGATCAAGGTAAGCTCCCGATGGCGCTCGTCGCGAGCAGCTGTGTCGCAGCCGACGACCCCGGACTCCTGGTCGACGAAGACCCGGCACTCGTATCGCATCGCGCGAGAAAGCGGATAATGGGACGCGCCGTCGGCGATCCGTGTCCAGGTCGTGTTGAACACCGGAGCTCCGTGAGGGAATCGCAGCGCGAGCGTGCCTGCAGGCGCCTCCGCGTAGCCGCTCAAGTACCAGGCCGCCTCGTGCCGCGAGAAAAGCGCAAGCGACGAGTGGTCAGCCGGCGCATCCTGCTGCGCACGGACGGTGTAGCCGAGCATCTCAAGCAGCTCCGGGCCAAGACGGCTCGAGTCCCAGAATCCGGCGGCGCGGGCGCGCGGCTTGAGCGCGAGCGCATCCGCGTCGGGCCGAGTCTCGAAATGGTTGGTGCCCCGGACCCAGAAGAGCCACCCCCGCCCGACCTTCAGGCGGGCACAGTATGCACGCTCGCGCCCTCGGTCGTCCACAGCCTCGTAGAGCCGTGTCGCACCTGCTGCGCCCGTCGATCCCCGGAACACGTCGCACAGGCCGCCGGCCGATCCCACCGGGTCGTGGATCAGCTCTCCGACGCTCGCCCCGTCGGTCGAACGAATCGTGAGCGGTCCTGACACCGGATCGCCCACCTGCAACCCGAGCCGGGAACGAAGCGACTCGTGTAGCGACCCACCCGGCCCGTAGAGTATCGCTGGGGTACCCTTTTCGAGCCACTCGATGAGTCTCCGGGCGTCCTCATCACTCGATGCGGCTGCGGTGGGCAGGAGGAGAATGGTCTCCGGCGGTCTGGGCCGCGAGGCAAAGAGCGCCTCGACCGCCTCCGGCGTGCCGATCGAAGAGACGGGCAACCCGTTGTTGATGAGACTGCGAACGAACCAGTCGCCAAAAAAGACTTCGGCCTGACCGTCGGCCCCGGAACCGGCCATCGCGTGGTACGCGTCGAAGGGGTATACCCACGTCACCAGACCGACGTCGTCCGGGCGCTCGCTGATCGCGGTGCGGATGTGCGCGGCGACCTGCACGCCGGTCAACGCGTCGGTCTCCCCATACTCGGTGTCTACGGTGAGAAAGTTCATCGTGGACGGGGTCGTGATCGTTCCGCCCGTGGCGATGACGCCTGTAGCGAGCGGAAGGTACACGTCGTACGGTTGCCCGTAGTAGATGTCGGTCCACGGATTCTGCCAGAACCACGGGTCGTTCGGATAGTACCGGAACAGGTACTCCCCGCGCGGACTCCGGACGGCGCGGGAGAGGAACCCGGCGATTTCCAGCCCGTAGTCGAAGTTGAGCGCGCCCCAGGGCGAGTTAGGCGGGGGGAGGCGAATGTAGCCCTTCTCGTACAGCCAGGCGAAGTCGACACCGTCCTTGGCGATGTCCATCCCGGCGGCGAAGTTCGACCCGCGAACTTCCATAGGCACCGCGGGGTTTCCACGGTACAGATCGTCCCACGCCTTCCGGAATCCTTCGAGCTTGCGCGCACGTTCCTCGGGAAGGAAACGTTCGCCGTCGAACCCCGGGCCCAGGTAGTCCCACGCCACCGCGGAGAACCCGAAGCCGTTGGAGAGCCAAACGTAGTCAAACCCGAGCCGGGTGCAGTACTCGTGGATCTGGCGACCGAGGAAAAGCGCGAAGGGCTCGCCTTCGGGGATGCCGTTGGGATAGGCGGCGTAGCCGTGCGAGTCGGCGTGGAGGACGGACGCGGCGTCGACCATGGGAAAGGTCGGGCGTCCGCTGACGCGCGCCGGCACGATGATCTCCGGGTGGCGCTCGTACTTGAACGGTGAGTCGGCAAACTCGGGGCCGGGGTCGAAGGTCGCGCCCACCGAGATCGGCCGCCCGAGGAGCTCGGCGCCGGCGGATCGCAGAGCGCCGACGATGTCCCTGAGATCGGCGTAGGTCAGCTCACGGGACTGCGCGACGTAGGGGATCGCAGACCGCCCCGAAGGATGGTGGCCGGCATCATAGACACCGCGCTCGAAATTGTTGAACCCGATCGACCGTGCCCACTCGAGCCGTTGTTCGAGTCCACCGCTCCAGTCGAGGATATCGCTCCCGTCGGCGACCCAGAGCATGAAGCTGACCTCGTCGCCGGCTTCGCAGAGCGGCCTCCACGCCGAAATGATGTGGCGCGCGCAGTCGTCGAAGCTCCGCCCGTCATTCAAACCAAACGGCTTGAGGCTGAGCTCCAGGGCTATTCGCCCGATTTGGTCGTCGTTCGATCGTCTCACCTGGCCACCGTACCATGAGGCGGCTGCTATGTCAAAAGTTTTTTTGTTTTGTCATTAAAATGTGCTATTAGGCCCTCGTTCGACGTGATATGATAGGCCGGTGAAGCCGCGCAACATCTTCTGGATCATGACCGATGAGCAGCGAAGCGACACGCTGCATCTGGCGGGCGGCGGTTGTATGCCGTGCGTGAACGACCTCGCGGCGACGGCCGCGCGGTTCGACGAAGCGATCACCCCCGCGCCGATGTGCATCCCGGCCCGCACCTCGATCCTCTGCGGCGCCCTGCCGGGCTCGACCGGTGTGTGGAGGAACCGCGCAAACCCGGCCGCCAGAGCACCGGTGCCCGGGCCGATGCAGTGGATTCGCGATCACGGCTACGCGACGGTGAGCCTGGGCAAGCAGCACTACCACCTGAGCACGAGGGCCTTCGACACCGAAGAGAGCTTCATCCTGAGCGACTACGTGGACTACACCGGCTATCTCAACGGCAAGGACCATCGTGACTATGGAGGGGTTCGCTTCCCGGGGCCGACGCCGTGGATCATGGCAGGAGTCTTTCCGGGGCCAACGAACGAGACATCCGAGTGGCAGCTCGTCGACCGGGCCATCGAGCTCGTTCGAGAGCGCGAGCGGTCGCGTCCCCTGCTGATGAGGCTCTCGTTCAACGCACCGCACACGCCAGTCACTCCTCCGGCAGAGTACCTCGACGGCGTGCCGGGCGTTCCCGACGTTCCTCCGTCGCTCTT
>SLST01000564.1 GCA_007130265.1 Spirochaetales bacterium | reverse complement strand
GCTCTCGATGGAACCGTACCGCAAGCGCCTCCATCTGATGCCGCTCTACGGCAGGCTCAGCAAGGAGGAGCAGGAGGCGGTCTTCCCTCCGCCCCCAGCAGGCAGAACCAAGGTCGTCGTCGCCACCAATATCGCCGAGACGAGCGTGACGATCGACGGAATCACGAGCGTCATCGACTCGGGGCTCTCGAAGATGAACTACTACAACCCGAAGACCTTCACGAGCTCGCTCGTGGAGGGGCCCATCTCCAAGGCGAGCGCCAACCAGCGCAAGGGTCGCGCCGGGCGCACGCAGCCTGGGACCTGCTACCGGCTCTACCACCGTAAGGACTACGAGCGGCGCCCGCTCTTCGCGACCGAGGAGATCTACCGCACCGACCTCTCGGAAGTCGTCCTTCGCATGGCCGAGCTCGGCATCACCGACTTCGACGAGTTCGATTTCATCAGCTCCCCCGGTCGAGAGGGCATCGTCTCCGCGGTGGAGAGCCTGCGCCTGCTCGACGCGCTCGAGCCGGACAACACGCTCTCGAACATCGGGAAAATGATGGCGGAGTTCCCACTCCTGCCCCGCCACTCGCGCATTATCGTCGAGGCGATCAGAAACTACCCGGAAGTGGTCGACGAGACGGTGGTCGCGGCGGCCTTTCTGTCGACCAACAGCCCCTTTCTCCTGCCGATGGGCGAGGAGATCGAAGCACGGCAGGCGCACCACCGGTACCGCGACGACCTGGGTGATTTCGTGAGCTACCTCAAACTCTTTGCCGCCTACCGTGACGCACCGCGCAAGGACCGCTTCTGCGAGTCGCGTTACCTCGACCCGCAGACGATGGGCGAGATCGCCAACGTGAAGGAGCAGCTCTCTGAGATCGTGAGCGGTATGGGCGTGCCGCTCGGTCACGGTGGGTCAACGGCCGACTACCTGTGCGCGATCGCCAAGGGGCTCATCCAGTTCGTCTGCGTCGCCGCCGGCCGCGGCAGCTACCGCAGCCTGACCGCCGAGCGAATCCTGATTCATCCCGGGTCGGTGATGTTCCGTGAGTCTCCGCGCTACATCGTCGCCGGCGAGATCGTGCGCACGAGCCGCACCTACGCGCGGTCGGTGTCTCCGCTCGAGGCGTCGTGGATCAGGCGGATCTCGCCCGTGCTCGCGGAGGCACTCGTGGAGCCGGAGCAGCGCTCAGCGGCCGGCAAGCAGAGGCGAGAACGCGACACCACCTGGCAGATACGGATCGGGTCGCGGCACTTTCCGCTCCAGGCGACGAAAGGCAAGAAAAAGATGGCCGTGCTCCACTGGAACGACCTGCGTAAGGCCCTCGACGAGGATCCGGTGGTCATGCCGCAGTTCCACGGGCTTCGCGGAAAGCTCGTCTTCGACGGGGTAGAGATCCTCTCCGGGACGAGCGTTGCCGATATCATGAAGATCGCGGCGCACATCGACCCGAATCGCGACCTCGTCTCGAAGTGGCCGCGCACCGCTTCCTACGATTCATCCGAGGCGGGCCACGAGCTCTGCGACGACCTTGGCTTTGTCATGAGGATGACGAGAACGAAGAAGGGGGGCAAGAGCGTCGGCTTCCTCTCGCTTCAGACCGACGGCGTCGGACGGTACTGGTTCAAGCCGCAGCGCAACTTCTATACGGCCGTGGCCGAAAGCCTTGGGGCGCTCGAGCAGCTCGCCGACGAGCTCGGTGAGCAGGTCGACGAAAAGACGCACCGGACGGTCAACGGCCTCTACCGCAGGCTTGCGGACATCCTCGAGGAGTGACGACGCGCGTGACGGTGGACGCTGCCTACCTGCGGTGCGTGTGCATCCACCGCTCGGCGAAGTCCACCGCCGCGCGCACCGGGAAGAGATATGAGGCGGCGTTGCCCACCCGCCGCTGCCTCACCTCCTGCTTGTGGCTCTTCAGGAAGGCGCGCCCGATCTCAGCGAAGTCGTCGGCCGCGTAGTTGATGTCCGTGAAGCTCTTCCACCTGCGGTGTCCCTCGACGAGCACGGGGGCGCCGAGCACGACGCGCTCCTTCGACGCGTACTGCGCGCGGTATTCGGCGAGGTGGAAGCTCGTGTTCGTCTCGAACCCGGCGCCAAGGAGCGCGACGCTCGCGTCCGCGTCGTAGAGCCGCGCAAGCGGCGAGGTGTCGCCGAGCCCGAACTCGAGCGCATGATCGCCCACGATCTCGATCGCCTGCTCGCCCCAGGCGGCGAAGGAGACCTGCGGGTGGCTGCTTCGAACGACATCCGGAAAGGTGCGGAAAAGCTCCGGCACGCGCCCTACTCCGCGCGTCGGCGTGATCTCGGGGTCAAAGGCCGGCATCGTGTCGCGGATCGTCTGCCACCACGACCGCGGCACCGGCGGGTTCTCCCAGACCTGGGGGTCCGAGTAGTCGCCGGAGTGGGTCGGCATGACGATCGTGCCGAACGAGCGAACCGCCTCCTGCAGCGCGCGAATAAGAGTGACCGCGCCGCCGCACACCCACCCCATCCGACGGAGGCTCGTATGCACGCAGACCACCATGCCGGGCTCAAGCCCGAGCGCCCTGAGGTCCGCCTGCAATCGCTCCTGAGTGATCGGCTCGTCGGGGAACTCACGAACGACGTCGGCTTCAGCCATAGTCTCGCCGTCCCTCACCCCTGAGCACGCGGTCCACGAGCGCGGAATCGACCTCGGTCACGAGCGTGCTCCCGAGCTCCCTTTGAAGCACGAAACGCGGCCGGTCTCCGCGTCGCTTCTTGTCCTTCTGCATCGCGGCGCGTATCTGCTGCGCAGCTTCGGGGAGCGGGCCGACGCGGTACCCGTAGCGCTCGAGAAGCTCGCGTACGCGACGAGCGTACGCCCCGTCGGTGATGCCTGCGGCTCCGCCGAGCTCCATCGCGCGGGCAAGCCCCCACGCAACCGCCTCACCGTGGCTCCACGCCCCGAGCCCCTCGACCGACTCGAGCGCATGCGCAAAGGTATGCCCCAGGTTGAGATGCGCGCGCACGCCGGTCTCTGTGAGGTCTGCTTCGACGATCGATCCCTTGATATCCAGGCAGCTCCAGACCGCCCGTTCGAGCACCGCGGCATCGCGCGCGGCGACTCGTTCCGGCTCTTGCTCGAGCGTCTCGAACAGCGACTCGTCGCCGAGCATCGCGGTCTTGATGACTTCCGCAAGCCCGCTTCGATACTCGCGCTCGGGCAGGGTCGTGAGCGTCTCCGGGCAGATCCGGATCTCGGAGGCGGGGTAGAAGGTCCCCACGATATTCTTGAACCCGCCGAAGTTGATACCGGTCTTCCCGCCGAGCGAGGCGTCCACCATCGCAAGGAGTGTCGTGGGAACGAGCACGAGGCGGCATCCGCGGAGGTAGAGGTTCGCGGCGAGCGCGGTCAGGTCACAGACGACCCCGCCGCCCACGCCGACGACGCTCGCATCGCGCGTGAGGTCCGCATCGAGCAGCCCCGCGAGCAGCCGCTCGAGCTCGGGCCACGATTTCGCGCGCTCTCCGGCGGGCACCTCATGCAAGCGCCGGTCTACCGGGAGGTAGGCTGCGGTATTCGCGTCGGCAACCAGGAGCGATCGGTCGTCGAGCGCGTTCCACAGCCGGCCGCGGCTCGTCATCGTCACGGTGGTCTCGTATCCGCCGAAGGTGAAGCTGCGTTGCATTGGTCGACTATACCAATCGCGGCATCGCTTGGATAGACAATTGACGGGCGGGCTGCAGCGCCGTAGTATGCGACATGGCCCTACTGCAGACCAGGTTGCTCGCCGTGCTCGTGCTCTTCGCCCTCGCCGCTACCGCCGTCGCACAGGACACGGTCGCGAGGAAGATCATCCACGAGGAGCTCTACCGGCCCACTCCCGGTGACGTCTATACGCTGACGATCAACTACGGCGTCACCCCCAACGCCGCGGCGCAGCGAACCGAGTCGCTCCCGCTCATTCTCCAGGGAGACTACCGGCTCGTGGTTCCATATATCGGGGCGATCGACGCGAGCACGCTCACCTACACGGAGCTGCAGAACCAGGTCTCAACGCGACTGCGTGAGCGGTTGCTGGTGCCGTTCGTGAGCCTCACGCTGAGCGCGCCGGCGGTCTATGACGTGTTCATCTGGGGGAGCGTCAACTCACCGGGCTTTCACACGGTTACCTCGCTCAACCGCCTCTCGGACGCCATCGCGGTCGCCGGCGGTCCGCAGGCGGTCGGTTCACGGCGGCGGATAGAGGTCTACCGCGACGGCGAGGTCTCCCGGCACGACCTGGTCAGCTTCCTCGCCCGGGGCGTCGACGAACAGAATCCGTTCATCCGTCCCGGCGACCGGATCTTCGTCCCGGTCGCCGACGCGGCGGCTGAAATCCGCGGGGCGATCACGAAACCCGGCTCGTACGAGATCATCGGCGAGGAGACGATCGGCGACCTCGTATCGCTCGCCGGCGGGCTTCTTCCCACCGCGCAGATGGAGCGCGCGACGGTGAACCGCCTCGACGAACTGAACCGGTACGCGATCATTGACCTCGCCGATGTCGAGCTGCGCACTCTTCCGGCGCGAACCGGGGACATCGTCATGATTCCCGCCTCCACGACGAAGACCGACATGGTGCTCCTCGAGGGAGCGATCCATCGCAGCCCGGCCGAGGAGGGCACCCCGCGCGCCGTGCCGCTCGAGCCCATTCTCATCGAGGTGCCCTTCACCCCCGGCATGACGGTTCTGCGCGTCCTCGAACAGTTTGGCGGGCCGACGCACTTCGCGCAGCCGGAGCGGACCTTCATCATCCGCGGGTCGGACAACCGCCGCGAACCGATCCCCGATCTCGCGCTCCTGTGGCAGGACCGGCAATGGGACCGCGACATCAACCTCGAGCCGGGCGACCGACTCGTCGTCCCGATGAAACGCCTGGTCGTCGCGGTCGGCGGGTCGGTGCAGAGTCCGGGCGCCTTTCCCTTTACCAGCGGCTATACGGTGGGTGACTATCTCGAGCTCGCAGGCGGCGTCGACCCCGATGAGGGAAGCCCGAACCGCCTCTTCTTCGCCGAGCCCGACGGCTCCATGCGGCGGGTGGACGTTGATACACCGGTGCCCATCGGCACGAACGTCTACGTCGGCAGAAGCGCCTGGGGACAGACGAAGCACACTTTCGAGAACTTCTTCACCGTGACCGGTTGGGTGACCGGGATCATCGGCGTGGCAGTGACGATCATAAACTTCGCTCAGTTGGTCGGCTGGATGCCGTAGGGCGACTCGTCGCGACAGTCGATCGCCTGCACGAGTTCGCGCACGAATGGATCGACGATCGAGTAGATACGCCGGTTTCCCTGAACCTCACTGCGGACGATACCCTTCTCCTTGAGAACGGCGAGGTGCTGGGAGACAACCGGTTGAGGCTGTCTGAGACAGACCCAGAGCTGGGAGACACAGGGGTCGTCCTGTCGGGCGATCGCGCACAGCAGCTTGAGCCGCACCGGATGACCGAGTACCTTCAGTTTTCCAGCGTATTCGTCGAGGCGCTGCTCGTCACCGACCGTCTGTGCATCCATCACCGGTAAAGGTACTGAATCAATAGCGGAATCGCAATATAGCCGGGCCTCTATCCAGCGGCCTTCTCCGAAGCACCCGAACCGGTGCCGGCGGAGTCCTTCTTCGTCTCTCCGCCGCTCTTCGAAGCGCCGTCGGTGGTGCCCGAGGCTGCGGTGTCGGCGGTCTTTGCGGCGCTCTTCTTCGAGCCGTTACTGCGGCTGTCGGTCACGTAGAAGCCGCTGCCCTTGAAGATCACGCCCAATCCACCGCCGATCAGCCGCTTCAGGCCGTTTCGACCGCACTCCGGACACTTGGTCAACGGAGCGTCCGACATGTTCTGGAAGGTGTCAAAGGTGTGCCCGCATTTTCGGCATTCGTAGTCGTACGTTGGCATGTTCATCCTCACCAAGGGAGTAGTGGGTAATATACTTCGTCGGCCGTCAACCGACTATACCGGCGGTAACGTGGCGACGCGGCGAACGGGGATCCCGGCTGCGGCGACAACCTCTTTGATCGCTGCGACCGTGTAATCGCCGTAGTGCACCATCGATGCGACGAGCGCGGCATCCGCGGCGCCCTGCTCGAACACGTCGACGAGATGCTCGGGCACCCCGGCGCCGCCGGAGGCGACCACCGGCACGCCGACGCCGGTGGCAATCATACGGGTCACCTCGAGCTCGTAGCCGTCGCGCGTGCCGTCGGCGTCGATCGAGTTCACGACGATCTCACCGGCGCCGCGCTGCTCAGCCTCCCGCGCCCATGCGAGCGCGTCAAGATCGGTCTGGACGCGCCCTCCGTTGATAACCACGCGATAGCCGCTCGGCATCCGTGAGTCGGCAAGCGCATCCATCCCGAGCACGATCGCCTGGTTGCCGAACCGCCGAGCTCCTTCGCCGATGATGCGCGGGTTGCGAACCGCCTGGCTGTTGACGCTCACCTTCTCCGCGCCGGCGAGCAGTACGGCGCGCATATCGTCGATCGTGGCGATCCCCCCGCCCACGCAGAAGGGGATGAAGATCCGTTCGGCCACCCGGCGAACCACGTCGATCATGATGCCGCGACCCTCGGAGCTCGCGGTGATATCGTAGAAGACAAGCTCGTCGACCCCCTGCTCATAGTAGGCGCGGGCCATCTCGACCGGGTCGCCTATGTCGACGTTTCCCTCAAAACGCACGCCCTTCGTCGTCTTCCCGTCGCGCACGTCGAGACAGACGATGATCCGCTTCTGCAGCATCAGCGCGCCTCCAGGAAGTTCCGCAGGACCCGGAGTCCCGCCTCGCCGGACTTCTCCGGGTGGAACTGGGTGGCCACCAGCGAACCGTGCTCTATTGCCGCGACGAATTCGAAGCCGTACTCGCACCACGCAACCGCATCGCCGTCGTCGGCCGGCGCGGGATAGTACGAGTGGACGAAGTAGAAACTCGAGTCGGCGGGAAGACCGGAGAAGAGCCAGTGGTTGTCCCGGCTGCGAACGGCGTTCCAGCCCATATGCGGCACCTTGCCGCACTCGGGAGGGAAACGCTTCGCGGTCCCGCGAACGAGCCCGAGGCACGACGCGCCGCCTTCTTCGGTGGTCTCGAGAACGATCTGGCAGCCAAGGCAGATGCCGAGGATCGGGATCCCGGCTGCGTGGCGCTCCCTGATCACCGAGTCTATCCCGCGTTCGGCGAGAAGTCGCATCGCATGCGCGCCGTCGCCGACGCCCGGGAACACGATCCGTTGCGCCTCTGCCAGCTTCCTCGGGTCGCTCGTGATCTCATGGTCCGCGCCTATGTGCATAAGGGCGGTCTCAACGCTGCGCAGGTTGCCGGCCTGGTAGTCGACAACAGCGGTCTTCACGGGCCCTCCTGCTGAAGACGTCGGACCAACGAGGTCAACTGCTCCGGGGCGACGGGGATCCCGGTGAACGTCACCGCCGTGCCATCTACGCCGATCCGGGTCTGCTGTGCGACCGCTCCCTCGAGTCCGAGCGATCTGACGAATACCACGACGAAGAGCCGCCCTATCCGGCTGAACAGCGCAGCGTCGCGCTCGGTTCGAAAGACAAAGGTTCCGCCAAAGCTGAGTCGGTCTGCCTCGGCCGTGTCGAGCGAGAGGGCCATTCTCACGAGGGGAACGGCGGGAACTTCGAGTCCGAGCGGCTGCAGCACGCTCTGCCCCGGATTCTCGAAGACAAGAAGCGCCGCCGGTTCGCCCGGAAGCCCGACCGAACGAAGCATGCGGTAGAGATCCGGATCGAGCTCGAGCTCGGCGGGCGGCCGGTCGGCAAGCATTTCGGCGATCCGCCCCGAGCTCATGTAGAGCAGGTCACGTTCGGCAAGCGCGAGCTGAAGCGATCCGTCGCGCTCCTGGTAGTAGATTCGCCTCCTGTCGTCGACGCGAACGATGTGACGCGCGAAGGCGCGGTCAACGCCGAGCGCGAACCTCGTCCACCCGGTCGGATAGCGCCCGATTGCCACGGCGGCAATGTCGGCCGGCGTGCCGGGACCTCCGGCGGCGAGCCTGACGCCTCCGACGATTCGCTGCGTTCGATCGACGAACTCCAGGTCCGTCTCCAGCTCCCCGAGTACCGAGCGCAGCAGATCGCGATTGCCGTCCACGTCCGCCGCGAACCACGCAGAGTAGCCGGTGAGAAGCAGGCTCTCGGGCACCGGAGGCCCCGGCGGCTGCCGGGTCGCGCACCCGGTGAACACGGTGAGCGTGGTGACGGCGCTGAGGGCGAGCACGCACGCGGCGAGACGGCCTCCCGGAAGCCGGACGCGCCTGGAGCAGTCGCGCCGACTGCGACCGCCGGTTACGAGTGCCCGCACCTGGTCACCCCACCCTCTCCAGCGCGACCGAGCAGGTGAGCCCGCCGAGCGAGACCTCCCTGGCTGCGCTCCCCGGCTCTGCACTCCCGTGACGCGTGGTCGCCGACTCGGTGGCCTGAGCCCCGTCGTCGCTCCAACTTAACGAGACCGCAAGGGTCTCGCCCATGAGGTACTCTTCGTTGTTCTGCACGGCCTCATGCAGCTCGGGCGGCCCGGAAAGCTCAAGACGGATCCGGTCGGCGACATCGAGCCCGGATTCCTTGCGAAGGTTCTGTACCTGCCTGATAAGGTCCCGCACGACGCCTTCCTGCCGCAGGTCGTCGGTGATCTCGGGGTCGAGCGCAACCGTCAGCGAGCCTTCATTCAGGACCCGGAGGTTCTCGCGTTCGGTGCGCTGGATGATCACGTCGTCCTGCGTCAGGTCGAGCGTTCGTCCCGCGATGTCCATGCTCAGCGTCGTGCCTTCGATGAGCCCCTGAATCTCGCGTCCGGAGAGCCCCTGAATTTTCGCGGCGGCCTCCTGCATGTCCTTCCCGAGCTCCCGACCGAGTTTGCGGAAGTTGGCCTTCGCGGAGTACTCGACGAGGTCCTCTTCGTTCTCGCGGAAGACCACTTCCTTCACGTTGAGCTCCTCGCGGATGATGTCCTCCATCTCGCGGAGGATGCGCTTCTCCGAGCTCTCCCGCGTCACGAGGTGAATCGCGCGCAACGGCTGACGGATCTTGAGATTGTGCATGCTGCGTATGGCCCGACCCATACTCACCGCCTGACGGGTGACGGCCATCTTCTCCTCCAGCTCGTAGTCGCGCTTGTCGCGGTCGGTCACCGGATAGTCGCAAAGATGCACGCTCTGCGGCGCGTCGTCGGCTTTCAGGTTGCCGTAGATCTCTTCGGTGACGAAGGGGATGATGGGCGCGGCGACGGTGACGAGCTTCACTAGCACGTGGTGCAGCGTCGCATACGCCTCCGTCTTGTCCGTGTCGTTCTCACTGCGCCAGAAGCGGCGTCGACTCCGCCTGATGTACCAGTTGTTGAGCAAGTCGATGAAGTCGACGATGGGATCGATCGCTCGCTGCAGGTCGTACGCCTCGAACTGCGCGGTCACGTCCTCCACGAGGCGTTCGGCCTCGCTCAGGAGCCAGCGATCAAGGGGATTCGCCGGTGAGGCCGGCGGCGCCTGCGGATGCGCCCCGTCGATATTGGCGTAGGTCACGAAGAAGCTGTAGGCGTTCCAGAGCGGGATGATGATGCTCTTCAGCACCTCACGAACCGTGTCGTCCGAATACTTGAGGTCCTCGCCCTTCACGACGGTGGAGTACATCAGCGAGAGCCGCAGCGCGTCGGAGCCGAACCGGCTCATCACGTCCATGGGCGGTGTGTAGTTGCGCAGACTCTTGCTCATCTTCTTGCCGTCTTCGGCGAGCACGATGCCGTTGACGATGACGT